>JBGCFY010000319.1:0-3814 GCA_045110315.1 Saprospiraceae bacterium | reverse complement strand
GATGGTGATGGTGATTTGGATATCGTCGTTGGTAAAAACAGTCTAGTTTGGTATCGAAATGATGATATGATTTTTAAGGAATCTTTTCCCATCGAAGATTCCAGCATTGGTTTTGGTCATTACGATGTCGCTGCACACGATTTTGATGGGGACGGCGATTTGGATATTCTTTCCCACGCGCTCAATATTTATTTTAATGATGGCAATGGTAATTTCCAAATGGTAGACGTTGGGAACGCAGACTTCGAATTGGAAGTGAAGGACGTCGATAATGATGGTGCCTTGGATATTATTGGCGTTGGTTCAAACGAAGTTAATTTATACTTGAACAATGGAAACGGTACTTTTTTCTACGATCAAATCGCGAGTTATGCAGATCCTTACAGTTGGTCCGTCAGTGTAGAGGATATTGATCAAGATGGATTTTTAGATATCTTGATTGGATTTTATGACAACGGAGAATTGCGTTGGTACAAAGGGGACGGATCAGGTTCTTTTAGCGAACAAGTGATTATTGATACCGAAAATATAATTAGTCAAACCAAAGTTTTTGACGTTGATGGAGACGGAGATCAAGACTTTTTGATTATCAAATTCACTTCCCCACAAATCCGTTGGATTGAGCAGGAAGGAAATGGAACATCGAATTTTTTACCAGAGCAAGACCTCTTAGAACTTCCGGGAAGCGTCGTTTGTCACCTTGGCGATATGGACAACGACAACGACCTCGATATCTTAATGACTCAAACAAATACGGGGCGGACTTGGTTAGAAAATACGGGAAGTGGTTTGACGGCACGAACTTTTACGCCACCAAGTATTCCCTATCAGGGCTGGCCAGAAGCAGTCAGTGTGATAGACCTTACGGGGAATGGGAAATCAGATATTATCCATAGTGGAGGTTTCTTTACGGGTTCCGCTTACCAAAATGCGCTTGGAAATTTTTCTGTACAAGGAACAAATTTTTTTGACACGATTCCTGGTGGTGCATTTACAAATGCCCTTGCTGATTTAGACGGCGATGGTCAACAAGAAGTTATTATTGCCAGTCAACATTTTTTGATGGGGCTCGGCATTAAAATCTATAAATACGATATCGGTGGCGTTTTGGTTTTTCAAGAATTAGTAGACACGCTGGTCGCATATGATTTAGAATTTGGTGATTTTGATGAGGATGGGGACGTAGATATCGTAGCCGTACTGGAAGCAGATAATAAAGTCAACTGGTATGCAAATGACGGAACAGGGGCGTTTTCTCCCGCAATAGAAATTGATACACCGATCGAGCCACAACGTTTAAAAGTAGCAGATCTTAATCAGGATGGTGAATTAGATCTCATCGTAGGATTACGCTCAGGGCAAATTATTTGGTATGAAAAAGAAGCAGGAGATAGTTTTTCAGTAGCAAAAACAATTGAAGCGAATACGAATACCTTTACTGGCTTCCACGCGCGTACCTCCATCGACGCGGCAGACTTAGATTTAGATGGCGACGTAGATCTAGTGAGCAACGAAAATCTGTGGTACGAAAATATAGATGGAATGGGACAATTCGCAGCACCCGTCGCAATCGATGAAAACTATACCAATACGGATGATTTCAACTATCCTTTTTCTAAAGTTTTGCTAATAGATATTGACAAAGATTATGATCAAGATTTGGTGGCGCACGGTGACGAATTAGCGATCTACTACAACGATGGTGCGGGTAACTTTTCGGCACCAGAAAGCTTTGATTTGGTCAGCCAAGAATTTCCGGTGCACGATATCGAAGTTAGCGACTTTGATGGCGATCAAGATGAGGATTTAGTGTTACTTTTTCGAACGGGCTTTCGCATCTCTTGGTTGGAAAATCAACAAGAGATTGAGGAATCTATTAACTTGATTATTGATTCTACGCTTTGTAATAATAATGGGACGGAGCTAGATGGTTCCGACGATTATCTTGAAATATATTTTCACGTTGATGCAACGAATTTAGATGATACTTACGCTTTTACAATTAACAATGCCACTATTGGATCAGATTATCAGTATCGGCTTCCACAGCGAATAACGGTTCCATTTTCAAGCTTGGGAAATCAAGATATCGTACTACAAGCATCCGACCCAATCGAAACGGTAATTAATTCCACCATTACTCTGGAGAACAAAGGGAATTGCCTCCTCGTAGGAACCAACGATCTGCTTGACGAATTGGCGAGCTTCCGTATTTTTCCCAATCCGAGTCAGCACACCGCACAAGTAGCCATGAATTTATCCGAAGCCCGCACGATGACGATGAACTTGCGAAATAGTTTGGGGCAAAAACTACCGCAATACTCGATCACGCGTAATTTTCAGGCGGGAACACAGCAATTAGAGCTTCCGGTAGCGGGCTTAGCGGCAGGTTTATATTTTTTAGAGATACAAACGGATGGACAGCAACACACGATGAAGTTGATGGTAGAGTAGGAGAGCAGTGATTTTGATTTTGCCGCAAAGGCGACCGATTTACGAAGCGATTTCTTGCACCGAAATAATTTGATCGAGGCGAATGCGCAAACCCGTATCGGAAATTAGGTACTCGGCTTTATCTTTAGTCTCCAGCGTTTTGATTTTGAACTCACTCGTGGTCGGCTTCGCATCGGCGCCTAGATATTGCACGCGGAGTTGCTTTTTGAACGTCGCGTAGATTTCAAACTGATCGTAGCGATCGCAACTGATGCGTTGGTAAGGAGATTTCATTTTTTGTTGGCTAAGATACAACTTCTTACCAAGTTGAGGTTTTTGAGGGATGGAATGCTTTCACCTTAAGAGACATCGTCCCTTCGGGACTGGTGTTCAAAAAAGAGTCCTGCCAACTCAATCTCATAAATTACCATCAAATCCTAGCATCCCGAAGGGATGACACAACGCTGGGTAGGATAAAATCCTATCCTCTAAAATAAGATCATAATAAAAAGCCCTGAATGGGCGACATAATTATTTATTTCCCAATAAGCCTCTTCCTCAATTCCATATGCTTTTTTAAATGATATAATATTCTTTTAAAATCCTTTTTACGATGAAGTTCTTGTTGTTGCTCAGGATAATGGATGGGTATTTTAACTTGGCGAGTTTGCTAGAAATGTATTATTTCACCCTTTCAGGGTTTAGTTTGTGTAGGGTTTTGAGGGATGGAATGCTTCCATCCTTAGGTGGTGGCGTCGTCCTTTCAGGACTGGTATTAATATTATGGAAATGGATAATGATATCATGTGGTATGATAAATGTTTTACTCAATTCATTTTACGAATTACTTGGAAAGAATTAGTATATTTAACTAATTATTCAAAGCTTAGTTATTTTACAGTGTAAAACATATTATAAATAATGTGATGTGGAGGCTAATGTCGGATTTGCCCTTATTGTATGGATAGGACTGTTGTTAAGTGGTTGATTATTAGTATATTGTGAAAAGGAGGGTCTGAGTGGGTAAGGAAATTATAAGCCGTTAAGACGATTTAGTAACATTTAATGTAGTAAACTCATCATCGTCTAAGTGAGTAAAGAAATTATAAGCCGTTAAGACGTAAAACCACCTGCGAAGGATTGTCCATCTTTTGTCTAAGTGAGTAAGGAAATGATAAACCGATAAACACGCACTTCTTCCTAGCCAAAGTTTTTGATTTTTAAAGAAAGAAATAGGAAGGAAGGAAGATAGCGTGTATCTTTGTTGAAAAGCGGGACTTAAGTTTCTAGCAATTTGCTTCACGGGATCATTTTTTGCAATAAAAAAGCTTCCCAAACTCAATTTTATCCCAAACCATTAGAATAAAGCCTATTCGTTACC
>JBGCFY010000318.1:0-7622 GCA_045110315.1 Saprospiraceae bacterium | reverse complement strand
AGCCCATTAAGGCTGCGCTTAAGGTTCGTCTTCATAACTTAAATATTTATTGTTTTAAAAAAATATTATATTAGCTTTATTACTGTTATAACCTTTTTTCAATTGTTTTAGTTCCCTATAAAACAGTAGTTTAGCTCTTTTATTTCATCTGAATGGTTTTATATTATATCTTAGGTATCTTTTTTAGTATGCTAAAAAAGAACAGATAAAATCGTGTTTTTAAGGTGAAAAAACGCTTGAAAATGAGGATGAAAAACGATACGTATTTTTATTGTTTTATATTTGAAATCGTATTTTTTTACTATCGAAGAGCGTACGGTAACGGAAGGAGATTACGCAGTTAAAAATCATGGTTTTGACCTACTATCGCGCAGAGATAAGGGCAGGAGAATATTTTTTTATTTTGGTATTAAATTTAGATTCCTTCATCGGAAAGATGGTGCGGTTGATCGAATTTCAGCTTCTTTCTGAAGCACCCGAAGCAACATTTTGAAATTTAGTTCGTCTTTTGAATTGTACGGTTGAAACAAAAAATAAAAATCGTACTTTTTTTAAATACGTTGATTTATTAACCACCATAAAAATTAAAAAGATGAGAACAATCAAGAATGTTGCCCTCCTAATTTGTGCTGTTTTATTATTTGCCAATAGTACTTTCGCGACCAATCCCGCCACCGATCCTAAAGTTGCGAAGCAAGAACTGCGAAGCGAAATCGTCCAACTCATTAAAAGTCCCATCATGGAAGGCTTGGAAGAAGTTGGTGCTAAAATCAGTTTTATGATCAATGATGATAATGAAGTCATCGTCCTTAACGTCAAAACGGAAAGCAACTATATTGATGGATTCGTTAAGCAGCGATTGAACTACCAAACCGTGAACGTAGAAGGCCTGAAGAAAAACAAAAAGTATTCTATGAAAGTAAATTTCAAGCATCCATCTTAATTGCTTAATTGAATTACTTATTCCTTTTAAACCTACTTAACCACCATAAAAAATAGAAAAATGAAAACGATCAAAAATATTGCTCTCTTAATCTGTGCTGTTTTATTATTTGCAAATAGTACTTTCGCGACCAATCCCGCCACCGATCCTAAAGTTGCGAAGCAAGAATTGCGAAGCGAAATCGTCCAACTCATTAAAAGTCCGATTATGGAAGGCTTGGAAGAAGTTGATGCTAAAATCAGTTTTATGATTAATGATGATAATGAAGTCATCGTCCTTAATGTCAAAACGGCAAGCAACTACATCGACGAATTCGTTAAGAAGCGATTGAATTATAAAGCTGTCTATACAAAAGGCCTTAAGAAAAACGAAGCTTACTTTTTAAAAGTAAATTTCAAAAATCCAGCTTAATACTTAATACTTAATACTTTTCACCAAGGATTTTTAAGGGAGCAGTCGTTGAATAAACTTCCTGTCTCACTTGAAAGTTCTTGCTTGTGGAAAGACTTGTGGAAAGACCAATTTTCTTTGCTCGGAATGCTCAAGAAATTAAGTAATCCTTTTCTGATCACGATTATTGATTTGATTTTTCGTTATTTTCCTGCTTCATCATCTCGCTATTCTATTTAGCTATTCTGTTTAGCAATACCTTCATTTCAAACTAATCCTGTCTAAGCATTTACTTATTTGAAAACAAGTATTGCTAGCGTTCAATTTTTCCTTACCTTAGGCGTCATGGTAATGGTGGTATAGTAGTTGTTTTAACTCAGTTGTATCACGATTAGTAGTAATATCAATAGGCTTGCTGAGTAGAACCAATCAACTGAGCATTCTTCATACTTAAAAATGACGACGAACATGTTGAAACCCAAAACGGTGAAAGGAGCTCCCCGCGAGTACCTTGACAAATTGTTTGATATCAAAAAAAGCTTTCAGCGGTTTAATCAAAAAAATGATATTTTCAATCGCTCTACCTGGGATGATAAAGTTAAGGCAAAAGACCTCTTTGTTAGTTACGATATCACTAATTTTGTCCCCAAAAAATCTAAAGGTTTTGATCAGTGGGATTACGCTTTTCGCAATGCAAGTTGGCATTTGACGGATGTTGTTGGCGATCGTAATTTTGACGTCGATGGTAGGGTAGAAGGCTTTACGGATTACTATTCGCTCCGCTCTGGTGGTGCGGCCACGAAAGTCAAGCTCACTTCTCCAGAAGAAACCACAAAACGCATCAAACTGGCTGCTAAGATTTTTGGAGCAGGAATGGTGGGCGTTTGTGAAGTAGACGATCGGTGGATTTATTCAGAAAATTATAATCGTAAAACTAAAGAAAGTCGTTCCTTAACGTTACCCAAAAGTTATCGTTATGCCATTTTACTCATTGTACCGATGGATTACGATTTGAGTAAAACTTATCCTTCAGCGGTCAGTGGCGCTACAACGGGGGTGGGCTACAGCACGGGGTTGACTTGTGCAACGACGCTCGCACAGTTTATCACCAACCTAGGCTACAATGCTACGGCTTCGCTGAACGATACGGGATTGAATATTCCGATGGCAATTCAAGCTGGTTTGGGGGAATATGGTCGACACGGTTTGTTGATTACGCCGAAATTTGGACCTAATATTAGAATTGCAAAAGTTTTTACCGATTTACCACTTTCTCCTGATCAACCGATTGAGTTTGGGGTAAAGAAGTTTTGTGATAGTTGTAAGCTTTGCGCCGATAGTTGTCCCGTTAAAGCAATTCCTCACGATGCACCTACGGCAACACCACCCAACTTCTCAAGCCATTCCGGTATTAAGAAATGGACCGTCAATGCAGAAAAATGTTTTAAATTTTGGGTAGGTATGAATACGGATTGTGCCATTTGCATTCGCGTTTGTCCTTACAATAAAGACTATTCTAAATGGTGGCACCGTTGGGGAATTTTATTCGCAAACAGTCCTTTTCGGAAAATTTTACTGTGGATTGATAAGAAGTGGGGATTCGGTACGCGTAAAGCACCCGATGAATGGTGGAAAGAAGGAAAAGCAGCCGTCGCCGAAGAAGAAACCAATAAATGATCTAGTTTAAAAAACAAAATTTCCGCTCCCAAGCTAAAGCATGGAAGCGAAAATTTTAATTTTATCAAGTGTTATAAGTTCTTAGTACTTAAATCAAATTTATTTTACACCGACTAAGGATACAAAAAATGCAAGTTCTGCTTTTGCAGGAATTCTTGGAGGACTTCCTTGGTCTCCATAAGCTAAATCAGAAGGAATAAATAGCATTGCTTCTGCTCCTTCCTTTAAAAGAGCTAAACCTTCATCCCAGCCTTTGATGACTGCGCCTCGTCCCAATGGAAATTCAATTGGCTCTCCTTTTCCGTAAGAATTATCAAACCCAGTACCATCCAATAAAAAGCCAGCATAATTTACACTTACCTTTTTCCCCACAACAGCTTGCGCGCCAGTACCTTCTTTCAATATCATATATTTAAGACCAGAAGCAGTTGTTTTGATTTTGGATTTCAATTTACCGGCTTGGTAATCTTTAATCATTGCAGTGGTGGAAGCCGTAATTTCTGCTTCTTTTGCTTTACCAGCTGCCATTAAAGCTTCTACTTCTTCTTTAGATTGAACTTCAACCAATTTGACATCAAAACGGATGACATCAGTCGGCAAAAATCCTTGCGGTAAGTTTGGAACCGAGTCCAAGCTTTGCCAGATCGTTAAACTATCACCTTCGCTCATCATCATCAATGCCTCATAAGTAGGTGGAAAAGGCTTTTGTAATTTGTCAACAGGAGGAATAATTTGTGGGAACGTTCTACCCATCTTGTAGCTAGACTGTAATTCAGTACTGTCATTTTTGGTAACGACTAAGTGCATAAATGTCTTATCACCTTCTTGTACGGTCGTACCACCATTTTTAACGTGGTGAATGTACTCATATCCAGAAGGGGTTACCGATCGCTTACCTTTGTTGGTACTTGAGCCAGCTTCTCCTGTACAAGAGAATAAAGCCATTGCACTAACTGCTAATATTAATAAGAATAAATTTTTCAATTGTCTAATTTTTTATGTTTACAATTATTTACAACTATTTATAATTAAATGAAGCGCGAAAATACAACAATATTTATTGAAGTTGATAGAAAATAAGGGTTGGATATGAAAAATATAAGCGGTTTAGCCTAGGTTATACCCTTTTTGGGGGAGTTTTATCCTGAAAAGAAGTGTTATTTGAATCTGTTTTTGAAAGTATCAAGCTGTGCTTTGAAGGCTTTTAGACTGCGGGCAGGGAAGCTTGTACCGTTTTTGGAGCGTTGAAAGCGAGTAAATAATCGTTGATAAAAATGCTTGAAAGTAGTGGACCAAACTCGTTTTTTAGGTTCGACGGGGAGTTGTTGTAACGGTGCCCAAGGCTTACTTTCTTTGAGGTGCTCGTCAATCCGTTGAGAGATTTCTTGCATTTCATTGAACATTTGCGCTACTTTTTCCTGTTCCGCTTGGATCACTACGGGTTCCACTTCCGACTTGGCTGTGTGGATGGAGACTATTTTTCCCTGTTTTGGATCCTTCATGAAGGTAAGGAGGTATTCAATGCTGTTTTACAATAACTTTATTAAGTACTTGAAATGTTTGTGGAAATTCATGGCATGAGATTCCTTTGCCATTGTCGATTGTCCGTACAACTGATTTAGCACACTTCAAATAACAAGGTCACATTTTTCAGTTTTGATTTCCCTACCCAAAAGTATAGTTATCAGGTTTTGACAACTACTTAACAAATTATTGGTAGATTTTTCTACACCCTGTTATTTGCTAAAATAACAGATGCTTGCCTAAAAGAAGGCTTAAGAAATAAGGGGTAAAATTTTATTGATCGCCGAGCTACGATTAATAACGTCTAATTTGATGAAGATGTTTTTAATGTGGAATTTGATGGTATTGATGGAAACAAACTGCTTTTCTGCGATTTGATTATTGGTCATTCCTTTTGATAAATCTTCTAGTACTTCGAACTCTTTTTCCGTTAAGGGCGTATACGCAATCGAGTTGATTTTATCGAGTGTCAATTCATTTTTCACCTTCGCTTGTTCATAATTGTGCAAGGCAATGGTAATCGAACTCATCAGGTCGTGCTCGTCAAACGGCTTAACGATGTAGCCGGAAGGATTTACTTCTTTGGCCCGACTCAAGGTTTCTTTATCCGAATAAGAAGTGAGAAAAATAAAAGGAATATCGTAGTTCTTTTTGATGATTGCTGCCACTTCAATTCCGTCTTTGGTACCTTCTATATTAATATCGAGTAAAATAAAATCAGGTGCCAAACTGTGGATGTAATCGAGTGCCTTTTCGCTATCGTGTGCAATCCCAATGACCATGTAACCCGCAATTTCTAAATAGGCGGCAATATCTTTGGCAATGATGACTTCATCTTCGACAATAAGGATTTTAACTTTTGACATTTGTATTTTTTTAATAGGTTTTTTGGTGAATGCTTCTGCAATAAAGGGAAGTTGTTTATTCCAGTAAAACATTTTCATTGCTTTTGAACAACCACTGGTATATTAAGCTACTTTTTTGTACCGTCTTATTTTCATCTGGATTTGAGTACCTTTCTCAGATGCTATTTTTAAGTCAGCTTTTAGTTTTGATTTAAAAGCATCAATGAGTTCGTATCCAAAAGATTCTCCGTTCTGTAGTTTACTAATGTCTTCGATCCCTTTACCGTTATCAATAACTTCCAGACATAAATGATCGCCGACCTCTTGCAAACGTACCAGAATCATGCCTTGTTGATCGTCTTCAAAAGCGTGTTTGAGTGCATTACTGATCAATTCATTAACAATTAATCCTAGGGGCACAATCGTATCAACGTCAAGGCTTAAGGCTTCAATTTCGGTTACGAGGTGAACTTGATCGGCTGCGGTGTTGTAGGATTGAAACAAACCCTGAATAAGTTTGTTGAAATATTTTTTGACATCAACTCCGGTGAGGTTATCTTTTTTATATAAATTTTGATGGATCAAGGCCATAGATTTCACGCGATTTCTACCTTCTTTAATGGCATCCAAAGCGGCGGGATCTTGAATGTGACGAGACTGAATGGCTAGTAAGGAAGAAATTACTTGTAAGTTATTTTTTACCCGGTGATGAATTTCTCGGAGTAAGGTATCTTTTTCTTTTAGGGCCAGAGAGACCTGTACGTTTTTCGAACTTAGTTCTTGACTTTTCTGCTTTTTTTGTTGGTAAAGCCTAAAAATTATCCCAATCAAAATCGTCAAAAGCAATAAACTTAAGCCTCCCCAAATCAATTGTCGATTGTGCTTATTGATTTGCATCTTAGCAATTTGATTCTGCGTATTGAGCGAAGTAATTTGATAATCTTGTTCGGATCGCTTGTACTGCGCTTCCATTTCGCTTACAATAAAAAACTGTGCTTCTTGTGCCAAAGAATCTTTGAGTTGGTAGTAAGCATTTTTGTAATGAAGGGCTTCCTGGTATTGATTTAAATGTTGGTAATAATCCGCATAAAGTTTGTAAATCTCTTTTCGAGCATCTGGGTTTTGTAAATATTTTGCTTTCGCCAAAGAAGTATCAAGCATTTGTTTGGATCGCGTGAAATCTGATTTCAAATTAGCGTAAAGCGCTTCCGCAATTAAAAAGCGCAAGGTAATTTGTTCTTCATCAACATTAGCTAATGAGGCTCTCGCTTTTTCCATATAACCTTCGGCAGCATCTGGATCATTAATCTCCAAGTGGCATTTAGCCAGACCAAGGTTGCAACGAAATAGGTAAGCATTACTTTCCGTACCCGCAAACAGTTTTAAAGCATCCTCGTAATAATGAATGGAAATGTTGAAGTTATCTTGCAATTCGTGGATTGTCCCAAGCTGCATCAAGGATTTTGCCTTAGTTGTTTTTAATTTGAATTTATCGGACAAAACGACCGATTTTTCGGCGTACTCCAAAGCTTTGTTGTAATTCCGCATGGAGACAAAAAGACTGCTAATGAGCCGGTAGATAGTGACCGCTTTATAAGAACTTTCTGGGCTGGGTAAATAAGACAACCCTTCCATAAAATATTGTAAAGCTTTTCCATACTGCGCTTCTTCTTGATAATAAACCCCTAAGTCCGTTGCGGTAAAGGGCAAACTAGAAGAATCGCTTTCTAGTTTATTAATTTCGTAAGCTTTTTTGATACAATATTCAATTGAATCGCGATATCCTTTGCTCCAATATCCTTTGCCGAGCAAGGTATAGCCATCCGAATAATATCGAGGAGCAATGTTTTTGGTACGGATAATTTTATGACCAACATTAAGCACGCTATCCGGCATATTTTTAAATTGGTAGATCATACCTTTTGCCGTTAAAACGTTGGCGTAATGATTAGGATCTTTGCATTTTTTGGAGAGTACTTCGGCAAGGTTGTAAGAAGCTAAGGCTTTTTCTACCTTGTATTGATGCATGATGGCTTTGGAACGATTAAAGACTGCCGTAAAGTTTTTTTCAACATCTCCTTCGTCTTGGAGTTCCGCTATCGCTTGGTCAAAAAGTCGTTCGGCTTCTTGATAGTTCTTAGCCTTTAAAGCAGCGTTGGCTTTCGCAAAGGAATCTTCCTCTTGTGCAAAGCTCTGCGTATAGCAAAAGATGCAGCTTATACCTACGAGCAGCAAGCGTACTA
>JBGCFY010000317.1:0-15056 GCA_045110315.1 Saprospiraceae bacterium | reverse complement strand
ACATTGGATAGATTTGCTAATACATAATTTTCCATTCTCCCTGCTTGTCCATCAGAAAACATATACATACAAGCATCGTTGGTATAGTCCATATAGTTCATGTGCATATCGGTAGAGCTACAAGTACTAGCGCCTACGTTCGGACAACCGAAGTACGGACTACTCGAATTAGGGGTATCATTGACCGCATCATCAGAACCGCAACCACCACCCCAAATGTGATCGAGCAAAAGGTAGTGTCCCATTTCGTGGGTTAAGGTTCTACCCAAATCGTAAGGCGCATTAGGGCTGATACCACCACAAGAAAGTCCTTTTCCAAAAGCAGAAGCATCAACGACGACACCATCTCCATTTCCAGAACCACCTAGAGGTGAATATCCTAAAACGCCCGTATTCGCTCGTACAAAAATATTGATGTAACCACTCCATTGCGAAACAAAATCGCCAGAGGTTGAATTGAAAGTAATGGCTAAATCACCATCGTTAAGACCAAAACCGGCTGGATGATTTTGACTTGCGATACAAAACTCAAGGCAAGCCTCCGCGTTATTTACACCGGGAAAAGAGCTTGCGTTGGAATTCCAAAGACCAATGTCAGGATTGGTTCCTTGATAATCTTCGTTGAGGACTTGTACCTGTATTTCGGCTAATTGTCGGAGGCAATCCATATCAGGGTTATTAACGCCTTGAAAGTGTACGGCGACGGGTAGAGTAGTAATATTTGTACAATTTGCGGAGCGAGTAATAGTCATTTCGGACATCCGCTTTAATTTTCTTTGGTGTGCATTTCGATATTCGGGATCGGCAAGTAATTTTTCCATGTGGGTTTCCATACTACAGGATCTTCCTTGGGAGTCTAGGTCCTGTGGAGTAGAAATGGCATCTTTTTCTACGAGTAATTCGCTGTCTTTTTCACAGCTAACGAAAGTAAGTAAACAGGCGGCGAGTGCCATCAATAACAAATTTAATTTTTTCATGATGAGAACTTCATTGAATGAAATATTTCCTTTGGAGATAGTTGAGTTGGTTTTCAAATAAAGCCGTAGAAAATTTTCAAATTTTAGAGAATAGTTGATTTTGTTTGTGGATAAAAAAGTAAAAATTGCGTTGCTAGCGGCGCAAGTAATTGCTTGATTTTATTCCAGTTTGTTAGTCGGTTAAAAAGTCTTTATGGCTTGATTCGTACGGGTACAAGTAAAGGATACGTTTTGTATCTCATTGGTGAATAAAGGGAAATAATTTTGGAAAGGAGACCTGCTTCTCCGTGGTTCATCGTCCAAATATTGAACTCGATGACGGAAAGCAAAAACGAATTTACTTTTTGCATTACAAAATAGTTTTGTGGATTAACAATTTAGTATTTTTTTAAAAAAGTAAATTTACGCTTATAAAATTGTGGATTTGAGTGTGGATAATTAGAAGCTATGCTTAAATAATTTCCTAGTAAAAAATAAAATGTATTTTGGAAACTTGTAATATAAGACACCTAAAAGTAAACCTTCCCCTATTCTAATTTGGAAAATAAATAGATTTTGTTCTTTTTGTTATACCAAATGACTTGTTATTTATACTTATCGTTTTCGAAACACCTACCAATTATTACTTCCCATTGAATTCTAAAAGTCAGCTACAATAATAAGATCGGTTAAGAGAACTTTTGGGTCAGGATAATCTGTCGTATGTCCATACCGTATGTTTGTGCTAAGTATTTTACTACGTTGTCTTACCAATAAAAAAATTTCTCTATTTTCCTCGTTACCTTTTTTTTAAACCTGCAATCAACTCAAAAAAGCGGTTAGTAATCAAGCAAAGCAGTTATTAAACCTTTTTCATGAAGAAGGTTTTTTTAAACTTGATATTCCTAGGGCTAATTTTTTGAGCGGCCTTTATCTGGGAGTTGTTTGAAATGCAAAAAATAACCTCAAACTGTTTGTTGCTGGCGAAGGCAGGTTTGATTAAAAATTATTACTCCACTGCTTTTTGAATTGTTAAAGAACTTTGTTTATAAACCATAAAATATTGAATTATGAAAAAAAATCTTTTATTTAGTTTATTGTTTTTATGCGCTACTTTTTGGGCCCATGCTCAAGTCAACTGTGCGAGCGATGCACTTACACCATCGTCAGGAGCGTCTAACAGTTCCTTTGGCGCGTCGCATTGTTTTGACCTTGAATATGTTCAAGAAAATTGCATTCCGGTATACGTTAAGGTTAATGTACATTTTTTTCTGGATGATAATTGTGAAGGTGCGCTTGCGGTAGGTCCTAGTGGTCCTAGCAATTTAACGCCTGAAGCTGCCTTCCAAACTGCGGATGACATGGTTGCTAATGCGAACGCTTATTTTGCGTTAGCCAGCACAAATTCGCAAAATAAAAACCAGCAGTGGAACGCAGCGACACACGGTGCTGTGGTTACGAGTGCCCAGTGCATTCCCATCAGGTATGTATTGAGTGGCGTACGAATTCATTGCGATTCTGACGCACAAACTACGGGCGTTAGTATGTCTGATTTTCTTCCTTATTACACAAACGCAGCTTCTGAGGTCAATATTTTCTTGTCGAATATTGTTGGTAGTACGGCAACTGGTTTCGCAGGATCTCACGTAGTGGTAGAAAATTTTGGCTCTGGTTTGTTCAATCATGAATTAGGTCATGTATTTAGTTTAAATCATACTTTTGTAAATGGTGGTGATGGCTGTAACGATACTTGGAATTATCCTTGGGAATGGGATTTAGATGGAAACGGTACGACAGACGTAGCCGATAATATGTGTTGGGATAATGGGCCAACGTATAACGACAAAAATGCTTGTGACCTAGAAGAGTTTTCAGAAGCGCACCCTTGTTGTGCTTGGAGTGCACAAAATAATAACTTGATGGGGCACAATGCCTGGCGAAGTTCGGCTGCTTACGTTGCCGTAACACCTTGTCAAATTACTAGAATGCTAGGTGATATTTCTGAAAATATGTGTGAGTATGTAGCCGACGTAGGCGGCTGTCCTCCTCCCAGTGCATTTATTGGTCGAGTACCCGTCGCACAAGAAGACGTTGGCTGTAATGTGTGTTTTTACCTTGGTGGTAGTTTTAATGAATCTGTTCATGAGATTGAGGTTTTTGATTTATTAGGAAACTTACTTATTGGAACGGGCGAAGTTTTTCAAGAAGCGGGAGTGTTTTGTATTGCTCCAACGCTTGAAAATGGAACATTAAAATGGCCAACAGGCTTCCAATCAAAGAGCAGATATAAAATTCGGTTAACGGTAGAAAATCAATGTGGAGATATGGATGTTCACGAATTGATATTTAGACTTCCTAAACCCAAAAGTTGTGAAACGATTTCGGATGTACTTAGCTTCAAAAAATTAGAGGATAATACTTTTGGAGCATTAAAGACTTCTCCTAATCCATTTAACGATGCTTTTACCTTAAATTTCGTTACAGAAAATTCGACGACTTATGAGTTAGCAATGATTGATAGTCAAGGTCGATTAGTCAAAACGATACAAGGAACATCAAGAAAAGGAAAAAATGAACTTGAAGTGAATGCCTTAGAAGCGCTTGCTACGGGGATTTACTTTTACAAACTTCAAGTAGGGAATGTACAATATGCGGGTAAGGTATTGAAAGAATAAGTATCCCCTATTCGCATAAAGAAACTGAATCTTCAAACCGAAGGTTCGGTTTTTTTTAACTTAGAAACGAAAGCTTGATTCCATGACTTCAATGGTTTTTAAACGTATCGAGTGATCGGGCAAATGTTATGATTTCATTTACGGTTGAAGTCAATCGGAATTTGAAGTTGTTTTAAATAAAAATTTACGACCCAAAAATATCAAAAGGATTAACAAGGTTCCTAAAAGATATTTCCAAGTATTTTGACTTTCGAATTCAATTGGTTTTGTCGCTCCAAACTGCGCAAAGGCTGCCCAATAGTATGGATGTTGCATCGTTTTATCTACGGAAGCTAAATAAGCTAATTTTGATTGACGTAGTGCTTCATCTTTAGCAAGACCTTTTGCCAAGTTCTTATAGAATACAGTCATAATATCTGAAGTGGCGCAGTCATCAACGGACCACATACTCATTAAGGTACTTCTGCATCCGGAGGCGATAAATCCTCTGGCCAAACTCATTACTCCTTCTCCTTTTAGCAATTTCCCCGAGCCCGTATTGCAGGCACTTAAGACTACGAGTTCGCTTTGAAGATCTAAGGTATACAGGTCTAATAAAGATAAATAATCATCGGTGAGGTAGATTTTGCTATTCATAGGATGTGCTTCGTCAACACAAGCGTGTGTTGCTAAATGCAGTATTTTAAATTTAGAAGCTTGTTGATTGAAATTCATTTTATTGGCTTCCGTAGCAGCAAAGCCTTGTCCTTGAAGTTGTTGATTGATCGCGTTGAGTTCAGATTGATTACAAGTCAAATTGTACAATTCGCCGTTACCACAGGCGCGCGATAAACTAGATGTTAGCTCAGGGAAACTAGGTGCAAATCCTACAAAGTCAGCTTCGAATTTTTGTGCATCACGGTTTAGGTTTTTGTTTAATAAAGCGATAGAATAACCATAACTAATTTGATATTTATTTAATAAATAATCTAGTTGTTGCGGTTTAAACCCAAATACAGTTTGAGCTGGTAAGTTCGTCAACAACAAATCAAAAGGGATAAAAGCTAAATCGCCATCGGGTATAATGGTGATCTTATCGTATTTTGGAGCCATCGTTTCCAAGGCAGGTTTTAGTAGGATTTCGTATAAATGGTGCGCTTGTTTTACAAATTGAGCATAGCGATCAGGAGAAACACCTACGGTCGGAGGACTAGTTGTAAAATCGCGGAGTCCTTTAATATCACTTTGAATGGAATCTAGTTTATCGATGGTTTGCACCGTTATATTTTCTTTCGTCAGTACGAATAAGTAAATTTTATTTTCTCCCACGAAATATTCTAAAAAGGCATGATTGTTTTTTAATAGACCTTGCTTTAAGTCCTGATAGTTTACTGTGTTTTTTTGATATTTTATTTCATAATATCGAGGAAACTCTTTTTCAAACTGATCAACCAATTGCTCATGCTGTTGTTTTAAGGTAAAAACTTGCGCTTTCCAATCTGCGATTTTAGCTTGATCCGTTTCTACCCCTTCTCCTTGGGCTTCCAGTATTTTCTTTTGATAATAAACCAGATCAATACGCGTCGTTTTTTCTTTTACCAAAAGACTATCGGGCAATTCTAACCGTTCTGCTATCTGTTCATTCAGCGTTTCCATTAGCGATAAAGCTTTATTGCTTTCGGCAAAACTAAAAGCTATTTCTAAGAAGCTATTATCGGAAGTAAGTTCTTGTAGCTTTAAACTTATTTGAATGGCATTTTCATAAAAAGCAATTGTCTTTTCCGCTAAATTGTGCTTTGCGTCGGCACTAGGTATTTCTGCGCGTACTTTTTGAATTAACTCATGTGTTTTCTGGGAAGTGGCTAAGGCTGCGTGTAAGAAATGTACTTCTTTTTCTTTTTCAAATAATTGCCACAATATTTTTGTTTTTCCATATAAAAGTAAAAGTGCATCTGGTGCGGCTAATAATTCTGTAGTGGATGGATTGGTCAGTTTGTTTTGTAAATCAACTCCCGGAGACAGAATATCTAAACCTTCTTGATAGGCAGTGAGTGCTTTATCAAGTTCAGCCATTGCGAAATAGGTTTCTCCGAGGTATCGTTTTTTTTTGGCTACGCCAGCGTAAGAGTTATTTTTAAAATTTAGCTTGGCGAGTTCATTGGCCGTTAACAAAGCTTTAATCGCCAGCGGATTTCTTTTTTCTTTAGCGTGTACTCTTCCTAATAATTCATAAGAAAATGCTTTCCTATAGGCGTCGTCGTCTTTTTGGAGTTGGAGTGATTTTGTAATGTAGTGTTTCGCACTATCTAGTTTTTCTTGTAATAAATAACTTTCGCTGAGTCCTTGTAAGGCTGCAATTTTGATGATATTAGTACGATCTGTACTTTTTTTGTTCAGCATACTTCTGGCTTGATTAAAAAAATAAATAGCCTTAGCGTGTTGTTGTAATGCTAAATGGACTAAGCCAATTTCTTTGTGCAATCGTGCAATTGCAACTGGATATTTTTCCAGCTTAGTTTGAATGCTTAATGCTTTTTCTAGATAGCTTAGTGCTTTTTGTTGATCTCCCAGTAGGTTATAATTGGCACCGAGATTTTGATAGATATAACTAATGTCTTCTTCAGATTTCTGGTTAGATTGACTGAGTAACAAAGAAGCCTTTAATAAGGAAATACTTTTTTCGTAGTTGCCTCGATTGTAATAAAAGATGTTTAAATTATTACGAGTTACACTATATTCTGGATGATCTTCTGGTAGATGAACACTAGCTTTTTGGTATGCTTTTTTTGCATAGTTTTCAAATTCTTCGATATAATTCAAATCATTGCTAATGGCAGCGATAACGTTTAAGGTTCTTATATAGTCGCCCCAAGCATGAGCTTTTTCAAAGCAGGGGAAAGCCATTTTTAAGAAGTGTAAACAACTGTCTAAGTTACTCCCATAAACTTGTTCTGCCGAAGAATAGTACGCTTGTCCTTTTTTTAGCTGCAAGCTATCCACGCTTATTTCTTGAGCATTTAGCGTAACTTGGAGTAGGAGGAAAAGTAAAAGAAAGAAAGATCGGAAGTGGATAGGCATAGTAGTTTGAGTTATATAGAAAAATTGAGTGCTTGGTGTTTTACACTTATCCAAGCACTCAAAATATTTTAATTACCAATACAAATTAAATTACTTATTGTTTCACTAATTTGAAAACTTCTGTTTTTTGGTTACTGCTGAGTTTCAAAAAGTATACGCCTTTTTCTAAACGAGCGGTTTCTAAAGATATTTCCTGACTTCCAAATGAAAAACCATTTTGATAAAGTACGGTTCTGCCATTAAGGTCAATTATTTCAAGTGTTTGCAACTGACCGGAATCATTCGACCAATTGATGTCCAAGTTACCTTGAAAGGGGTTAGGATTAATGCTTGTTTCAGGAGATTCAATATCTTTAATTCGTTCGGATATGACAGTGGCAGTACAATAGTTAGGATTACATCTTGCAGAAATTGTTCCATTCGTAGAATTGTATGCTCCATCATTACAAGGGGATGCAATTTCACAATAATCAGGAAAAGCCCAGCAAGAAAAAATATCAACCGGAATCATATGGTCACACATCGGATATGGAAAGTAATTTGCGGAGTTATTATTGTTTTGTGTCAATGGATTATCATCTGGGGTGAGTAAATGCATACTCGCAGGAACAGAAAATAGATTATAACCTTCATCCTCACATGTTTCGAAGACGTCTATAGTTAGCGAAAAGACAGCGCTGAATACATTTGTATAATAACCAGGTCCATAGATTCCGTTCGAGGTGCCTGGGTCGCCAGCAAATCCTGGGTTTGATTCAAGATATGCTTCTTCCTTAAAGTAAAATTGAGTAACAGGTTGAATAGAAATAATGCCTCCAACATTCATTTCAATGTACATAAGAGGGTAATTTGTCGGTAACTGATAAACTTGATTGGGGATAATCGTAGAAGGATTAGGAGAAAAATCTTCTAAATTAGAGAGTAAGACTTCAAACTCCATCGTAAGTTTACAACCTCGATCTACGGGTCTTGGTAATTCCTGTCCATCTTGACCTCTTCCACCGTGGTTGGTCGCAGAACTCGACATTGGAGTTGGTGGCACCGTTTGTGAAAATAAGTTTGTCGTTGATAAATGTAGGATGACTAGCATCATCCAATAAGAGCTTTTCATAATTTCCATGAGCTTTTTTTTTAAGATAAAAAATAAATTCAAATAGACACCTTTTGTTCCGGACCAAAAAGTGCCATAATTGGAAAGAATGAGCTATAACACGCTAGTTGCAACATATTAAAACTTAATAATCAGTTATCAATAGGCGAAGCTATTTCTTAGTATACATTCTTTCCACTTCTTAATGATCGGTTTTTAAAAAAGGTAACTCGATTTTTTTAATTTTTTTTAACGTTAAATTTGTGAAGGGGAAGAATATCCCTATCATCTATAGTCGTTCTTCAAAATATAATTACTTTACTCTCATTCCCAAAACCAACATCTAAATATTAGTAAAAAATTTATAACTTGTAGACACTTGGTAACTAATTTGCATATGGTACAGAACTTGTTTTAAAAATTAGAACATAAAGGATCATTATTGCATTACCTTTCTAGATAAACGCTATTAACGAACGACGCCATTTAAATGAAAAAACTTTCAGACGAAGACATTCTCATTGCCCTTCAAGCTTCTGATGCTAAAGAAACTGATGCCGCTCTTCGTCATTTATATGCGATGCAGTATCCTGTTATCGCAAGTTTTATCAAACGAAATAGCGGCTCGGAAGAAGATGCCGCTGATGTCTTTCAAGATGCCATTACTGTTTTTTATCATAAAATAAGATCAGGGGAGTTACAGTTAAACTGTGCTATTCAAACTTATTTGTATGCGGTTGCTAAAAATCTCTGGTTCTATAAACTAAGAAAGCAACAAAAAATGGTGACCATTGAACCCTCCGCAACAGAAATAGTAAACATCGAAGAAAGTAGTTTAGCTATTTTGATAAAAACAGAAGAGAAAGAAGTAGTGACCAGCATGATGAAACAAATTGGAGTGTCTTGTCAAAAAATTCTTAAATTGTATTACTTTGACCGACTGCGAATGAAAGAAATTGCAGCAAGAATGGCGTTAGCCAATGAACAAGTCGCCAAAAATAAAAAATCGGGTTGTCTAAAAAAGTTAAAAAAATTAATTGCAGACCAACCTCATTTAAAAAACATTTTCAAATAAAAACCAACTAATTTTCAAATGCAAGACACTTGGTTCAATCGCATAGATGATTATCTACTCAATCGTTTAAACAAAACGGAGGAGCAGGCTTTTGAAATAGAAATGTCTAAAAACCAAGCATTAGCAACGGCCGTTCAACAGCAACAAAAAATTATTGAAGGTATTGAATCATATGGTAGAGATGCTTTTAAAACTTACTTGAAAGAAATTCATCAAGACGTTATAGAAACGTCTAAAACGTCTCCTTTGCTCCCTGCGAAGAAAAATAATTTTCGAAAAATAATTTGCTGGACGATTGCTGCTGGAATGTTACTGCTAAGTATTTTTTGGTTTTTAAAACCCAAAAATAATGAAATTGAAAAATTATATGCACAGCATTATGTTCCTTATGATTTAAAAGTTCAATCTCGTACGGGCGATACGCTAACGTTATGGATAGAAGCTAAAGCACTCTACACCAAAAAAACTTACGCCAAAGCACTTCCACTATTTAAATCTTTGTTAGAAAAACAACCTACTAATATCCTAGCACAATTAGGTGCAGGTATTTGCCTTTTAGAAATCAATGAACCAGTGAAAGCAATCCGCTATTTTGATCGTATTATAAATAGCAATGATTTATTGTACAAAGATCAAGCACAATGGTATAAAGGAATGGCGCTCTTAAAATTAAAGGATGTGGAAGCAGCCAAAGCAATATTCGAATCGCTCGCTAGCACACCAAGCGCTGATCACCACAAAGCGGCCAAAGAAATTCTTCAACAATTACAACAGTAAATTGGGCCTAAGTAGCAAAGTAAAATTAATCCACGTATTAAATTGCAATCCAGCTGTCTCTTTCCCTAAGCAAACAGCAGCTCCTCGCTACGATAGTATTTGCTTCTCCAAATAATTTTATAAAAAAATACATTATCGGATAGTTACCTTTTTTTTTATCAGTCATTAACTGACTGTTATGCTTGTCTAATTACCCCGTTGATTAAAATTACGTATGTGGATAACGTTTTGTTTTACGAGGAGTAATATAAAGACACTGAAAGCAATAATAAAAGTATAAAGCTACGACACTAGACCTGAACGTTAATGTTCAGTTTCAGGGTTCTTTAAAAACGATTTTGATTTTTTATTAACCTTACAAAATATATAAATTATGAAAAGATTATTTTTTCTCTCGATGTTATTTTTACAAATGAGTTTGCTAAACGCTCAATCTATTGAATGTTATGATAATCCAGACTTTAGAAATGGAAGTTTTGAAGAAATTAATAATTGCGGATTTAATCAAGGCGTTATCGTAAATGCATTTGCCTTGGGTTGTGTGCCCAGTTGGTATGCGGCAACGGGATCTCCCGACGTAGCAAATGCAACCAGCGGTATTACGGCTCAAGATGGAGCAAATTATATGAGAATGGGAGCAGCCAATAATGGTCAATGTCGTACGGAAGCTGCGTTTATTGAAGTTGATATGGTTCCGGGTAAAATTTATGAGCTTAGTTTTTATCACCGTACTACAGAATTTACACTTAATGATTTATCTGATTTACCACTCAATCTGAACATTTTTGCTACGTCTGGTTTAATCAACAATAATAATGGACCTATTTTAGATGACTGCCTTGATCTTTCATCTGAGAGTCAAGAGTTGTATACCGCTACTAGCTTTTTCTCAGAAGATTGGGTAAAGGTTACCATCTCTAATATTACCGTTGATGCTCCTCAAACACAATTATTGTTCTTCCCTGGATCTAATAACAATGTTGCTTCTTTTTGGCTATTAGACAACGTCAAATTAGTAGAATGTGCTTGCTTTGATGATTGCCTTCCTCCGACGGGGTTAAACTGTCGCTTGAATCAAGGATCAAACAATTCTTTGTCTTGGAATCCGGTATCCGGCGCTGTTGGTTATATCATTAAAATAGTGAAGAAGAAACTTATTTGTGGTTGTACTAATAATGCGAATTCGACTAGGTTCTTTTATCGTACTTCTCCTATCTTAGTTTTACCAAACAATTTAACGAACGGCTGCTTCTCTTGGAGCGTTCAAACAGATTGTGGAGAAGGAGTTACTAGTCAATATTCCGAATCCTCTTGTTTTGGTCCAGAGGGCGAATGTTCTAGTATTGGACCGACTTTTGGATTCAAAGCGACCAAGCCTAGTGATAGTGCTACGCCCAATGTATATCCTAATCCAACAAGTAAAGAACTTAACTTTAGCTATCAAAGCGAAGCGGATTTATCTGTCAATATTTCGATCTATGCGCTAGATGGAAAATTAGTTAAGCGCTTTCCGGAAGAAAAATATCCTGATGGAAATCTTAATAAAAGCTGGACTATAACGCAAGACATTCCTTCAGGTGTTTACATTGTTCATTTTAATACGAATAATGGAAACTTCCAAAAAAAGGTTTTGATCAACAAGGACTCTAAATAATGGAATTTAGTTTCGGTTTAGAAAACTTCTAAAATGTAAAATCGGTGTCAGCATACGTTGGCACTGATTTTTTATTAAGTCCAATTTGTCGATAGTTTTTTATTTTTTGTCGCTGTAATGAAAACAGCATTTGCGGCGACTTAGAGTCGGATTCCTAAGGTCACGTAAAAGCTACGACCATCCGCAGAGATAATTCCGGGACCTGGATAACCCGTTGCGCGCCGCGTGAAGTAAACTTCGTCGGTAAGGTTATTACTTCCTGCTTGTAAGCGGAAACGACTATAATGATAACTAAAGGAAATATCTTGTACTTGGTAACTAGGAATAATTCCCCGCGTAGCATTCGCTACAAAAACAGCATTAGTTGCATCACTAAAATGTTGTGCGACGTAACTAAATTGATACGCCATTTGAAAAGCTTTCCATCGGAAACTCAAGCCCGTTTTAATGCTAAAAGGTGGAATTAATTCTACATCATTCCCGACGACACTTGCGTCTCCAGAAAGGTAGCGACCTTGTAACCAACTAAAATTTGCAAAGAGCGAGAGCTTTATGTCTTCATCATTTTTACGCCAAAGTTTCCACAAATTAGCTTCTGCATAAGCTTCTAGGCCAAGGATGCGAGCGTTACCAATATTGGTACGATAAACAATTGATTTTTCTACCACTAAAGGATCGGGAACAACAATTTCGGTCAGGCCAATGCGATTACTATATTGCAAATAAAAAGCACTGGCATCAAAATACAGGACTTCTCCAAGTTTCCCTCGAATACCTAAATCCGCATTGAAACCTTGCTCGTCTTTTAGTAAACTATCAACTAATAAATTGGGATTGACAACGGCGAGGTCACTAAAATTAATGGAACGATAATTTTGGGAATAATTAGCGTAAGCTTCTACCGTTGAACTTACTTTATAGCCTACCCCTAGCCCCAATAGAACCAAAGAACGCGCATTCTCTTTGGCATCTTCAAACTTCCTTTCTCCGATAACTTGTCCACCCGAAAAAATACGTTGTTTATAAAAACCATCGGAAGCCGTCCGAATATATTCAACGCGGGCACCAGGTGTAATGGTCCAACGTTTGCTGATATTGAATAAATTTTCGGCAAAGAAGGCGAGGTTTCGACTTGGAAATTCGTAGCTAGATTTTTCTGGATCATCGGGTTGTAAAAATGTAAAATCAGCGGTACTGCCGTCGCTCGCATCGCCTTGGAGGTTTCTTGTAAATCCTTGGTAATACCTAAGCCCAACGAGTAAAGTGGCGAGCTGTGTTCCCAAATTATAACGACTAATCAAGCGCGTTTCATTCCCGAAATTTCGATATTGACCACTAATCAGGTCGCGTTCTCGTAAAGGATCGGGGCGATTGATGGCGCCCAATTCTCCGAGTGCTTCCCGTTGCGCAAAAAGTACAAAACTACGACTATTGATTTTCGTTTTTTCTGTTAGTTTAAAATCAACATTTAGCGCGGCGAGATTCCAGTTGACGCGAAACCAATTTCGCGCTCTTTTCGATTGTCGAGGATCTTGCGCAAATTCAAAATCTTGTAATCCGCCCGCTTGTTGAGCAAGGTAGTTCATAAAAGTATACTCTAAGCCAACGGTCCATCGTTTGTCGAAGCTTTTACTAACGTTGAAAAATGCAGTGTTTTGTTCAAACTTAGAATTCTCTCGCCAACCGTCACCTTGTTTGTGTTGGTAAAAACTATAGTAGTTGTATCCATTTTTGGTTCCTCCAATACTATTGAAACTACTCACTAAACCAAAAGAGCCTACCGTATTTTCAGTGAGAAAATCAATAGATTTATTTGGGTTTCCTTTTTTTAAAATAAAATTAAGTAAGCCTCCAAATTGCGAACCATATTGTAGCGAAGCGGCGCCGCGTACAATTTCGATGCGTTGCAAGGCTTGCGTTGGCGGCGTGTAATAACTTTCGGGATACCCTAATGCATCAGCACTGATATCATAACCATTTTGGCGGGTATTAAAGTTGGACGTTCGATTAGGATCCAACCCACGCGCACCAATACTTAATTGCAAACCCGCGCCATCACTTTCCCAAATGTTAAGTCCCGCAATACTTTTGTAAACTTGTCGACTGTTATTCGTGGAGAGGTTAGCAATGATATTTTCTAATTCAATAACTTCTGTCTTTTTTGCGGCGTAAATAGCCGTACCTTCTACGTTGCGCAATCGTCGCGTCCCGTAAGTTTCTTCTTGTGCATTGGCGGCAATTTCTACGGCGTCGAGCGTTTGAGTAAGCGCAGCTAAGAAGATATCTTTTTCTATTTTTTGATCTTTGGACAAAGTAATTTTAATCGTTTCCGTTTGGTAATTTTCTTTGAAGAAGGTTAATTCGTAAGTCTTTGCTTTTAATTGCTCAACTAAATAAGCACCTACTTGATCACTATCAACTTGTCGTTCTTCTTGTACGACGTAAACACTGACGTCGGAGAGTACCGCTTGAGTCTCTGCATCACGAACGATACCGAATACACTACTAGACTGAGCAAGCATCCATTGTGGGAGAGCGATCAGTAGCAAGAGGTATAAAAGAATAAAGTGCTTCGTCATTATTGAACTATTTTGTCGGAAACTTTTGATTACAGTGTATTAAATTTTTTCATTTTAAAATCCAAGATTTAGGAGACCAGCCGTCTTCTATTTTTGCTAAATCTACGGTTGGATCAATATATCGTTGACTCGTTCTACCATTAATTGCAACGTGTGCGTCTACCGTTACGATTGGGTTTTTAAATCCGTGCTTTTCTTGGTATTCCTTTTTGAGGAAATGTGCAAACTGTAAAATAAAATCGGCTTGTACATTGAGTTGTTTTTCTTGAAAAAGGGTGAGGTAACGACCATTGTTAACCTCGACTTTTCGATGATCGATGCCATCTTCAATATAAAAAACAGTATGCCCTATTTTCTCCACCAACATGACTCGCCAAGAAAAACGATATCCTTCTTCTGTCCATAAAACATTTCCTGGATAAAGCCAATGTCGAAAAGGAAGTAAGAATTGCAAAAATAGGAAAAAGCCTAGGATCATTTGCAAGGCTAATCGGTTAAATGGTCGAAAGGTATAGCGATTCGTTAATTCATTTTGATAGCCTAGCCAAATCAGTATCTTTTCGTGCGTTGCAGCTGGAAAAAAAATGAGTGTACTAAAAATCATGATGAAAGGAAACAGACCAATATTGAACAACAAGAAAGTCATTAAGTGGAAAATGATTACCGCGAGGTAAGCCCAATTTCTAGTTTTAGAAAAAAGTAAAAAGTAGGCAATACTTAAATCATATATTGCACCGGTCCAACTGAATAAATATGCAACCCATTTGAATTTAAAAAAATAGCCTAGTAGGAAAAGATCTCGATGTTCGGGTAACCAAATTAAGAGCGGCATGGCTCGAAACAACCAATCGGGATTGAGCTTTGCGATGCCCGCGCAAGTGTAAACAATAACCAACTGAGCGATGAGAATATGGATGGTCCAAGCGGGAACAAACTTTACTTTTAGCTTTGGGAAAAGCCAAGCGTCAATGGAAAAAGCGCGGTGGGCAGGAAGAAAAATGAGGAGAAAAGCAAAAATACAGACAAGGTAATAATGGTTGAGGTAGTTGGTTGCGTCAATTAATTCTAAATAGGTGAAACTCAAAAAAAAAACAAGGCTTGCCAAACGGTATAAAACACCAAGCACCCACATACCCCCCCTAAGGATGCTCGAATAAAGCAAAAGGTAAATACTAGACTGCTCCAAAACTTTT
>JBGCFY010000316.1:0-4717 GCA_045110315.1 Saprospiraceae bacterium | reverse complement strand
GGCATTGCTCCCAATGCACAAATTACTTCTTCGAGCTTTAATAATATCTTTCCCGATGCCCTTAGCGATTTCCAAATGCTAAATGTAAAAACTCAAAACCATTCTTATGGAACAAATATTGAGAATTTCTATGGCAATCTTGCTCAAGCATACGATCAAAACGTTTTTGATCAACCTACGCTTCTTCACGTTTTCTCTTCGGGAAACGAAGGGTTTCAGCCTGCACCCGCAGGAAGTGGTACTTACACTGAAATTAGTAATTACGCGAACCTTACTGGAAATTTCAAGATGGCCAAAAATGTACTCACGGTAGGTTGTGTCGATACCGTCGGTAATTTAATTTACTTCTCCTCAAAAGGTCCAGCACATGATGGTCGGGTCAAACCAGAAATGGTAGCTTACAGTACCGAAGGAAGTTCTAACTCCGCAGCTCTAGTCTCTGGTGTGGCAAGTTTGCTACAACAACTATACGCTGACAATACAAATGGCTTGTATCCTCCAGCCGCTTTGATAAAAGCAATGCTGCTAAATGCTGCTCAAGATGTGGATGTACCAGGCTTGGACTTCAAAACAGGTTATGGAAACTTAGATGCTTATCGGAGTTACAAAAACTTAAACGAAGCATTATACTTTACAGATAATATCGAACAGGATGATGAGTTAACATTTACCTTATCGGTTCCAAGTAACGCACAGAACCTAAAAGTTATGTTAGTTTGGACGGACGAACCTGCACTCGAAAATGCGAATCGAGCCTTAGTCAATGATTTGGATTTGAAACTCATCGCGCCCAATGGAAGCACTACCCTTCCTTGGATCTTGGATTCCGCTCCTGACTCTACATCTTTAGCCAAAGCTGCTAGTCGCGGAGAAGATCATCTTAATAATGTGGAACAAGTTACCCTGAAAAATTTGACTGCTGGTGAATATAAAATTATCGTGTCTGGAACAGATATCTCTAGCAATACCCTTAATTTTGCGATTGCTTATCAATGGGATCAAAAAGACGAATTTCAATGGAATTTTCCTACTCAAAATGACAATATTCCATTTGATGGGGAAACCACCAGCTATTTTCGTTGGGAAAGTACACTTGCTGCCAGCATTGGTAGTTTATCATATAGCCTTGACAATGGTAATAGTTGGATCACGATCGAAGAAGCGGTTGATTTGCAGCGAGGGTATCATCGCTGGTTGCTTCCAGAAGGTTTGACCGGAGTAGCCATGGCTAGAATTTGTACTGGAACCGATTGCTACACAACAGAAACATTTACCTTATCGACCCTGCCTAATCTTACGGTTGGATTCGAATGCGGCGATTCCGTCCTATTGAGCTGGCAAAATTATGCACAAGCAACGAGCTACAATATATATACCCTTAATGATTCCCGTTTAGATTCCGTAAGAAACATCACTGAAAACTTTTTCCTTTTCCAGAAATCTGATTTTGCGCAACCTTATTTTGCAGTGCAACCCGTCTTCGCGGGAAATAAAAAGGGAATACGCAGCGTAACCATTGATTATAACTTATTGAGTTTGGGCTGCTACATTAATTCCTTTTATCTTGAAAATCAGGGTCAAGCAGGACTAAATGTACTTTTAGACCTAGGAACAGCTTACGGAATTAGCGAAATTGTTATTCAACGATCCAATACGGCGGGCTTTGTGGATCTTGGCACCATTGCTGATCCTTCTCCCCTGTTTTTGGAATTCTTAGATCCAGCTCCAGCCCAAGGCTTTAATCAATATCGGGCTAAACTGATTCTAGAAAATGGAGAAATTATTTATTCAGAATTGGCAGATGCTTATTTCCTCTCCAGTCTGGCTTACCTAGTCTTTCCTAATCCTGCTAGCGTTGAAGAAGGATTCAACGTATTTTCAAAGGATTTTTCTACCGAGACCATGGACTTTGAGCTATTTAGCAGTGATGGTAAAGTTCTACTTCAAAAAACCTTAACCACTGACCGAGAATTCATCACGACGAAGGGCTTAGCACCAGGCATATATATCTACCGAATTAGCACCAGTAACGATATTGAAATTAATAAAATCATTTTGCGCTAAGCGATCGGTAAGCCCATTTTATAGTATTCCTTTAATAAAGGAGTGCCCCAAAGCACAAATGACTACGTAGGATTGGGCAAAATGTGAGATATTTAAGCTACCTTTGCGGCTCACTTTGAAGTTATTTAAAAGTTTAAGCCAAAATATGTATTAGGTTTAGTTTTTTTTAGTAAGAAGTTGTTTTAAATAATACGGGATCTTACATTCTGCTTTTCAAACAATTTCCAAATGACTTCTATAAAATAATACCTTTGGGATCATTTAAAGAATTAGGTCTTTCAGACGAAATTTTGAAAGTACTGACGGAAATTGGTTTTGAGGAACCTAGCGATATTCAAGCAGAAGCTATTCCTCAATTAATGGATGGAGAACGAGATTTTATTGGCTTAGCGCAAACGGGAACTGGAAAAACAGCCGCGTTTGGTTTGCCACTTCTAGAACGAATCGACGCAAAAAATTCAGCGACACAAGGGCTAGTACTAGCTCCAACACGAGAATTAGGTCAACAAATTGCAGAACAACTCTACACCTTTAGTAAATACTTAAAACAGGTAAACGTTTTAGCCGTTTATGGTGGTGCTGCCATCATGAACCAAATCAAAGCATTGCGTAAACCACAACACGTTATCATCGCAACGCCGGGAAGATTAATTGATTTGATCAAACGGAAAGCCGTAAATTTGGAAGAACTCAAATTCTTGGTGCTCGATGAAGCAGACGAAATGCTCAACATGGGTTTCAAAGATGAACTCGATCAAATCCTGAGCTATACGCCTGACGAAAAATCAACTTGGTTGTTTTCTGCAACCATGCCAAACGAAATCAAAAGAATCGTCAAGATGTACATGGACGATCCAATTGAAGTCCGAGTCAATGCGAAGATGAAAGTCAACGCAAATATTGAACATCAATTTGTTACCATCCGACACTCTTCCAAAACTGCAGGTCTGACCCGATTTTTGGACTTAACGCCCGATATCCGAGCTGTCGTCTTTTGCCGAACTAGAAGAGAGACGCAAAGTCTTGCTGAAGAGTTACTCAAAAGAGACTACAAGGCAGATGCACTCCATGGAGACTTGTCACAAGCTCAAAGAGATCGCGTCATGAAACGCTTCAAAACGAACGACCTCCAGGTCTTAATTGCCACCGACGTAGCGGCACGAGGTATTGATGTCAATGACTTGACCCACGTTTTTCACTACGACTTACCAGACGATCATGCCTACTATACACACCGAAGTGGAAGAACCGCAAGAGCTGGAAAAAAGGGAATTTCTATCGCGCTAGTTGGCGGTCGAGAAACCATGAGAATTGCTCGCTTTGAAAAACAATTAGGGATTTCTTTTAAAAAGGTCTTAGTACCTAAGCTCAAAGAAATCATGGAAGTGAGATTGAAAACTTGGTCTCAAACGATCCTAGAACAAAAAGTACCAGATAATATTGATGAGCAACTCGTCGCTGATGCGAATACAGAGCTGGCAGCACTTTCCAAAGAAGATCTTATTCTCAAGTTGCTCGCTAGTGAACTCGAAAAATTAAATCGCGGCGCTGCAAATGATCGCATCGAAACCGAACGAGAACGTTCTGGTGGTGATCGCAAACGTCCTCGTTGGGATAGAAAAGGTGGTCGCGATCGTAAAAGCAGACACCGCGGTAGTAGAGACGGTAGAGATCGCTATCGAGATCGGGAGAGAGATCGAGATCGAAGTAAAGACAGAGACAGGGATCGAAGCAAGGATAGAGATAGGGATCGGGACAGAGACAGAAGTAAGGATCGAGATCGCGACCGTAATGACCGCAAAGATCGTAGTGACCGCCGAGATATTCGAGAGAACAGAGATAATAAATTTAAACGCAAAGAAAAAGAAACACGCGCACCTAAAGACAAAGAAAAAGTAGATCGCGTTGAATCTAAAGACCGTGCAGACCGTGCAGACCGTCCAGAACGTAAAAGAAAGCGAAAAGTAGTTGGGAAAATGGACGGACGACCAGGCAAGGATAAGAAGAAAAAGAAAAAAAGATATTAGATAATCAGGGCTATTTTGTCGATCTTCACAAAATAGCCCTTTTTCTATCTGCTTGACTTGTTTAAATACAGCTTATTTATACTAAATTTGTCCATGCATTTTTCCATCCAATTTCTCCGTTTCTTTTTCCTCCGCTTAGTCTGTCTACTTTGGATATCTCAACTCCCCGCTCAAGATACTTTTTCCATTGTAGCCGTAGATAGTATCACGGGTGAAGTTGGAAGTGCCGGAGCATCTTGCCTTGATCTCACTGGTTTTCAAAATATGGAAGCTGGTTTTATTGCCCAACTTATCCCTAACCTCGGAGCCATCACAACCCAAGCGTACTACACGCCTACCAATCAAGCGAATGCTTTGATTCGAATGAGTAATGGAGATGCTCCTGAAGAAATTATCGCGTGGCTCCTGCAAAATGATGTTGATGGAAAGCCAGCCCTCAGACAATATGGAATTGCAGCCATGATCAATGGAAATCCCAAAGTTGCAGCGCACACGGGAAGCGATACCGATAAGTACAAAAATCATATTATTGGCCCAAACTATAGCATTCAAGGAAATATTCTTTTAGGGCAACAAGTCTTGGATTCGATGGAGTATTTTTTTTTAAATACTGATGGTGATTTAGC
>JBGCFY010000315.1:0-30280 GCA_045110315.1 Saprospiraceae bacterium | reverse complement strand
GTTGATATTATTGTTAATAGCCCCGATCACAATACTTTAGAAACGGCAGTTATTCAGGCAGACTTAGCAGGTACGCTAAGCGGTGACGGACCGTTCACGGTATTTGCACCGACGGATGCCGCTTTTGGCTTGTTACCTGCTGGACAATTAGCTGATTTATTAGCAGACCCTAAGGGCAATGTGGCGAAGATTTTAGTATATCTTGGAGGAAGTGGCGACATATAATCAAGCAGCTTATCAAATGGACAATCGGCGACAACTTTATTAGGACAAGGAATCGAAGTAACCATTAATGCAGACGGTGTATTCATCAATAATGCCAAAGTAAGTGTAACGGATATTCGAACGTTCAACGGTGTTGTTCACGTTTTGGACGCGGTAATCTTACCTCCTGCGGCTACAGTAGTAGATGTAATTGTAAATAGTCCTGTTCACAATACCTTAGAGACAGCAGTTGTTCAAGCTGGTTTAGCTGGTGCATTGAGTGGCGATGGTCCTTTTACGGTATTTGCACCGACGGATGCTGCTTTCGGTTTACTACCTGCTGGAGAATTAGATGATTTATTAGCCGATCCTACGGGTAATTTAGCGAAGATTTTAACTTACCATGTATTAAACGGTGAAGTATTATCAAGTAGTTTAGCGGACGGACAAACGGCTACGACTTTACTAGGACAAGGAATTGAAGTAATGATCAATACAGATGGTGTATTCATCAACAATGCAAAAGTAAGTGTGACGGATATTCGAACTTATAACGGTGTTGTTCATGTTTTGGATGCAGTAATTTTACCTCCTGCGGCTACAGTAGTAGATGTAATTGTGAATAGTCCAAATCATACTATTTTAGAAACGGCAGTGACACAAGCTGATTTAGTTGGTGCATTAAGTGGTGATGGACCGTTCACGGTATTTGCACCGACGGATGCTGCTTTTGGTTTACTACCTGCTGGAGAATTGACAAGTTTATTAGCAGACCCTACGGGCAACTTGGCAAAGATCTTAACTTATCACGTATTGAATGGGGAAGTATTGTCAAGCACTTTGACAAACGGACAAACCGCTACGACTTTACTAGGGCAAGACATTGAAGTAACGATTAATATGGATGGTGTATTCATCAATGATGCAAAAGTAAGTGTAACGGATATTCGAACATACAACGGTGTTGTGCACGTTTTGGATGCAGTGATGTTACCAACGGCTGCTACGGTAGTAGACGTAATTGTCAATAGCCCAAATCACAATACTTTAGAAACTGCCGTAACGCAAGCAGGTTTAGTAGGTGCATTGAGTGATGACGGACCGTTTACGGTATTTGCACCGACGGATGCCGCTTTTAATTTATTACCTGCTGGAGAATTAGACGATCTATTAGCCGATCCTACAGGAGATTTAGCGAGAATTTTGTTGTACCACGTTTTGAGTGGAGAAGTATTATCGAGTAACTTATCGAATGGACAAACAGCAACGACCTTATTAGGGCAAGATATCGCAGTAACGATTAATGCAGACGGTGTATTCATCAACAATGCGAAGGTAAGCGTAACAGATATTCGAACGTTTAACGGTGTCGTTCATGTATTGGATGCAGTGATGTTGCCTCCTGCTACGACGGTAGTAGACGTAATTGTCAATAGTCCAAATCACAATACTTTAGAAACAGCAGTTGTCGAAGCTGGTTTAGTTGGTGCCTTAAGTGGTGACGGACCGTTCACGGTATTTGCACCGACGGATGCAGCATTTGATTTATTACAACCTGGACAATTAGATGATTTATTAGCAGATCCTACAGGAGATTTAGCAAAGATTTTAAGATACCACGTTTTAGGAGATGAAGTATTATCAAGTGGTTTATCAGACGGACAAACGGCTACTACTTTAGCAAATCAAGATATTACCGTATCAATTACCGCAGATGGTGTTTTCATCGATAACGTCAAAGTAAGTGTAACGGATATCAGAACACTTAACGGTGTGGTACACGTTATTGATGGTGTATTGATTCCTGTCTTGACGAGTGTAAAAGATTTGACGAAAGCTAGTTTGAAAGTTAGCCCAAATCCAACGACTGATTTTGTCCAAATTGAAGTTCCAGAAGAAATGACGAATGAGCGAGTAACGGCACAATGGGTTGATACGAATGGAAACATTTTAAGAAGCTGGACCGTTGGTGATCGAAATACAACTTCAGACGTAACAGAATTTGCGACTGGCACTTATTTCTTGATCTTGCGAACGAATACGACCTACGCAATCAATACTGTAATTGTAAATAGATAAGATAATAAAAGCTTAATTTGATTATCTCCTTTTAGTCCTAGAGCAAGCAATTTGCTTGCTCTAGTTGACATTTTTGAATTGAATTGGAGCGAACTTGAATAAGCACCAAGTACATTGTAAATGCTAAGACAAAAGAAGTATTCAAGATAAAGCGCTACGTTTGTTTCAGCGTACATGGATACTCAAGACCTAAATTTTTAAGTAGTGATTTTATTCTCGCTTTTCTAAAGTCTATAGCAATGTAGACTTTGAAAAGCGATTTTTTATTTTAGCTCATTTTTATGGAATACTAACAGCTTTCCCTGTAATAGACTTGTACAGTATGTACTAAGGTGGTAAGCTTGTTTTTGATTTGTACTGAGCGTTAAACTACGCCTTCGTTTCTAGATTATGATAGTAATAAGCAAGTGCTAGTTTGATTTTAAAATAAGGAATAGTTTCTTTTAGATAATCAAAAATCTCTTTTAATTTGTAAGGCTCTTTCAATTGTTGGAGTGCATCTAAAACACTTTTAATTTCCCCTTTCGAAATATATCGTTGCAATTCAATATCCTCTCCTCTTTCGTACAAATCTGCCAAATGCCCATAAACGGTAATGGTCGTTAAAGACCTCTTTGCTGCAATTTCTTCGACACTTTTTCCCGCTTTGTATAAAGCATAAGTGATGGAGTGGGTAGAACCTTGAATTTTATTTCCTTTCTCGGATTGGTCTTGAATATAACTTAGAATCGCATCCATAAACAGATTTCCGTAAAGATGCAATTTACGTTCTCCAACTCCCGAGATATTGTTCATGTCAGTATCTGTTACAGGGCGTTTCGCAGCCATCTCTTCTAAGGTCGCATCGGAGAAAACGATGTAGGGAGGTACTCCTTTCTCCCGTGCAATTTTTGTACGCAATACGCGCAAGATTTCAAAGAGTTCATCGCGAACACGTTCCCGAGTTGTTTTTGTTTTGACGACTTTCTTCTTGGCTTTCCGGTGTTCTTGAATGGAGCTCATCTTAACGAGTTCAATCTTCTTATTACCAGATAAAACGGCTTTACTCGCTGCGGTAAGTTTCAAAGTATTATTCTGATCGTAGGCTAGTTCAACCAAACCGAGTTGTAGCAGTTGCATTAGAAATTGTTGCCAATCTGCCGTACTGTGCTCGGCACCTGCACCGTAGGTTTTAATTTTATTGTAACCGAAATGAAAAATTTCTCTCCGTTGCGACCCTCTTAAAACATCAATGAGCAATCGCATTCCTACCCGCTGTTCTACCCGTGCAATGGCAGAAAGTGCTTTTTGAGCGATGATTGTTCCGTCAAAGTACTGCGGTGGATTTTTGCAAACGTCGCAATTACCACATTCACCCGCTTGGTTTTCACCAAAGTAATTTAAAAGAATCTTTCTACGACAAATCAAGGCATCCGCGTACTCTTGCATTCGTTCGAGTTTGGCCAGTTTGACTTCCGTATTGTCCGTTTGGTTTTGAGAAAGAATATCCCGTAGAATCATAACGTCTCCAAAACTATAAAATAAGAGTGTATCTGCCTTTGCTCCGTCTCGTCCCGCCCGACCAATTTCTTGGTAATAGCCTTCCATGTTTTTAGGCAGGTTGTAATGAATGACCCAACGTACATTTGATTTATCAATACCCATCCCGAAGGCGACCGTCGCACAGACAATAGGAACTTGGTCATTGATAAATTTATCTTGTACGGAGTTCCGTTCCTGTGCACTCAAACCAGCGTGATAATAGGAAGCAGCGAAGCCTTTTGCATTTAGTTTCTGCGAAAGCTTCTCCGTGTTTTTTCGACTCAAGCAATAAATAATCCCTGATTGTTTAGGATGCTCTCGTAAGAAATCCAAAATTTGTTCAATTCGTTTTTGACCATTACGTACCGTTAAGGAAAGGTTCGGTCGATCGAAAGAAGCAACAAAAACTTTGGCCTCAGGAATGCCTAATTGTTGGACGATATCTTTACGGGTAAGCTTGTCGGCCGTAGCCGTTAAGGCCACAATCGGAACCGTTGGAAATTGCTTTTTCAAGAATTTCATTTGGGTATATTCTGGACGGAAGTCGTGTCCCCAAGAGGAAATACAATGTGCCTCATCAATCGCAAAGAGACTCACTTTGCATTGCAGAAGTAAGGGTAAAAAACTCTGAGACAGTAATTTCTCGGGAGAGACGTATAGCAATCGTAAGCGATTGTTGTAAATATCATCTTCAACGGCTTGTTGTTCCTCAGAGCTAAGCGAACTATTGAAATAGGCTGCTTCGATACCATTGGCGGTAAGCGATTCCACTTGGTCTTTCATCAACGAAATCAAAGGGGAGACAACAATGCATAGTCCTTCCATCGTAATGGCAGGAATTTGAAAACAAATAGATTTACCACCACCGGTTGGCATCAATACTAAGGTATCTTGCTTTTGGTAGATAGATTCAATAATTTCCCCCTGCATTGGGCGAAATTCATCATAACCAAAGTACTTCTTAAGGGCGGATCGTGCTTTTTCTATATTCATAAAATACTCCTCTTTTTTCTTTCCACGGATGAATAAATCGTCTTGATACGCATAGGGACAAGAATTCCCACGTGAGCTGCTGCTAGCGCAAACAAGTTTTTAATTTTTTGCTCAGAATAAGCTTTATCTGATCGCAGTGCTCAAAATTAATATTTCGAAGTTGAAATATCTCATTTTAGGGTATCTTTTGCGAACGAAACAAACAAGTTCTACTTATAAGATACATTCTTCTTCAAAATTCCATAAAAAAAGTAATTTTTTTTAAAATAACTTCTTCGACTAGCTCATGCTAAACGAAGTTTTGGCATATTCAAAAGCAAATAAAGTCTATTCAATTAAGGCGTATAATACTTGGTAGGATAGGAATAATAGGGGAGAAGTAAGCTAGTTTTTGCTATTTGTATCATTAGACGACTATTCAAAATCTAGTACAGATCGATACTGATAAAACTTTAATCTAAGGCTTGGGAGACCATAATGAAAATTTATTTTAAACTAACTTCTGTATTTAAGCGGAGTAATGTTTTGTATTTCTCGGTAAAATTTCGATTTTGGGGCGATTCTGATGCTTGTTGTTATTAAGTTTAACAACTAGATCAATCAATTTAGAAGGGAGTTGCAATTTCTTCTTGGAATGTCCCCTAACTTTAAAACTATTAAATGGTCCACGGAAGCGTAACGTTTTAGCCAACGACTAAAGCATCGTTTTTTTATTCCTAAAATCCCTATTTCCGTGTGCTCGATTTTTTAAATACAAACGAAAAAATTATGCTACAGTCAAAAATTGCGGGTATCGGTTTTTATGTCCCCGAAAAAGTAGTGACCAATCATGATTTAGCAAAAGTCATGGATACCTCCGACGAATGGATTCAAGAACGTACGGGTATCGTAGAGCGGAGATACGCAGAAAAACATAAAGAAACGACCTCCACAATGGGAGCAAAAGCGGCTGAAGTTGCCATAGAACGGGCAGGAATTACCCCTAAAGATGTCGATTTTATCATTTTTGCTACCCTCAGCCCTGATTATTACTTTCCAGGAAGTGGTGTTTTATTGCAACGCGCTTTGGGAATGAACGGTATTGGTGCGTTAGATATTCGCAACCAATGTAGTGGTTTTATTTACGGTTTATCTATTGCAGATCAATTTGTAAAAACGGGTATGTATAAAAATGTACTACTGGTCGGCGCGGAATTTCACTCTTGTGGATTAGATTTTACTACGCGTGGCAGAAATGTATCCGTCATCTTTGGTGATGGTGCGGGTGCCGTAGTCATTCAACCCACAGAAGAAGCCAATAAAGGAATCCTTTCGACCCATTTACACGCAGATGGAGAATACGCTGAAAAATTAGCCTACATCAATCCCGGAAGTCACGGTGGCGTACATTTAGGAACAGAGAAGTATGGTTACCCTGAGCAAGAATTTGGTGGAATCTTCTTCACGGAGAAAATGTATGAAGATGGAGATTATTACCCTAATATGGAAGGACAAGCGGTATTTAAACTTGCCGTTACTAAATTTCCAGAAGTAATTAACGAGGCCTTATCCCAAAATGGATACAAAGCTTCCGACCTCGATATGTTCGTTCCTCACCAAGCTAATTTGCGAATTAGTCAACTCGTGCAGCGACAATTGGGTTTGCCCGATGATAAGGTCTGGAATAATATTCAAAAGTATGGTAATACTACGGCGGCTTCCATTCCTATCGCTCTTTGCGAAGCTTGGGAAGCTGGAAAGGTAAAAGAGGGTGATTTAGTTTGCCTCGCTGCTTTCGGTAGTGGTTTTACTTGGGCATCTTCGTTAATTCGCTGGTAAATCTTCGTAAAAAGTATTGGGTAAGCCCAAGGCCTGATAGCTGTTGTTTTAAAATAGATTGTAAAACAACGCCATTAAAAAATGAAACCTTGTCTGTTTACTGACAAGGTTTTCTTGTGTGAGACCATCATTGTATAGTGAAAAGTGGTATTTTACTTAAATAGTTCACGGAAGTCGAGTTCATTTAATTATAAGTTTTTCCGCAAAGGACACAACTACCCTAACGAATTTCTTGAACAGTACTACTTTCAATAGATTCTATCCATGTTGGTAAATAAAAGGAACTGGGATACGTTTAATCCTTTAGATAGTGTTGCTTAACTAAGTAACATTATTTATACCTTCGTAATTGGAAGATTGCCCAAAATCTACTTTCGGGCAAAATAATATTAAAATAACTTCAACTATTGCCGAGCCAAATTGTTCGACTCTTATGTACCAAAATTTAAATGTTATGAAAAAAGTGATCCTGAGCATATTCCTAATCGGTCTAACGAATCTTTCCTTTGGAAAAATGACCAGCGGGTATCTGGATACCAGTATTGAACTCCTCGATATTACTGCTTCTCAAGATACAATCTGCCCAGGAGAAGGCGTAACGCTTTCTACGGATGCAGCACCGGGCGCTTTTTTGGAATGGTCTCCAACGAATCTATTCACAGATCCGAATGCGACTAATCCCACGATTTTTCTCAATCAATCAACAAATATATCCGTTACGATTACGACCACTGGACCCAACGTCATCGTCAATGGTGATTTTGAAAGTGGTAATGCTAATTTCACCACAGATTATAATCTCCCGACTACCCCAGGACCTTTCGGTTTGCTAAGCAACGAAGGAGATTACGCCATTACTACGGGACCGAATTTAGTCCATAATAATTATGCAAGCTGTGTAGATCATACTTCGGGTACAGGAAATATGATGGTCGTTAACGGTGCTACGATTGCCAACCAAGCCATTTGGTGTCAAACGGTCACGGTAGTGGCTAATACGGATTATCAATTCTCTACTTGGGTACAATCCGTAGAAGACACAAATCCAGCGCTTTTGCAATTCTCTATCAACAGTAATTTAATCGGCACTCCTTTCGCAGCATTGGCAAATACCTGTGATTGGAGCCAATTTGCGGAAACTTGGAACGCTGGTGCGACAACTTCCGCCGAAATTTGTATTACCAATCAAAATACTTTTAGTGGTGGTAATGATTTTGCCATTGATGATATTGTCATGGCGCCAATAGACACAGAAGTAGAAAATAAATTTATTTTTGTCTCCGGAGTTCAAGTAGATGCGGGGATGCTTACTGGACCATCATGCGATGATAGCTGTGATGGGGAGGCTCAAATAATCGCTTCCGGTGGATTTGTGATGACTGACTACACTTACTTATGGAGTGATCCGGGGATGCAAACTACGGCGACTGCGACGGGATTGTGCAAAGGAACTTATACTGTTACCGTAACGGATGATGCGGGTTGTACCGCAGTAACTTCGGTAGAATTGGTGCCGCAAAGTACGCTTTTCGCTGAAATAGAAGTGCTTTCCGATCCCTGCGACTCTAATACTATAGGTGTAGCTGTGGTAACGGGGTATGATGGAATATTCCCTTATTCTTTTTTATGGGATAATAATGAGATGACGCCACAAGCGAATAATCTAACGGCAGGAACGCATACCGTCACAGTCACAGATGCTAATGGTTGTACAACGGTAGCAACAACAGAAATCTTCGTTTTTCCTGATGGTTTTAATGTTACGGCAGATACTGCAACGGATACCATTTGTATTGGTACAAGCACGGAACTGAGTGGCAGTGCAGCTGCATTTTATAGTTGGACACCGAGTATCTCTCTTAATGATGCGACTTTATCAAATCCAACTGCTACACCGGATACAACGACCAGTTATATTGTAGAGGCTTTGGTCAATGGACCAGAACTAGTACTTAACGGTAATTTTCAAGCGGGTAATGTAGATTTTACTAGCGATTATCCAGAAGGAAATTCTACGAATATGGTTGGTCCTTTATTTGAAAATGGAAGCCAAATTGTAGCCAATAGCGCCAATGCAGTACATAGCAACTTCGCAGATTGTTTAGATAATAATAATAACCCAAGTCAACAGCTCATTGTTAATGGTGCAGCTACCGCTAATGTTAATGTTTGGTGCCAAACGATTACCGTTGATTTTAACACAGAGTACATGTTTTCTACTTGGGCGGCAAACGTGGCGGATAGTACCGCAGGAATTTTACAGTTTTCAATCAATGGGGATTTACTAGGTAATCCTTTCAATTTGGAAGAAACTCCTTGTGATTGGAAACAATACTATGAACGTTGGAACTCTAATGGTAGCACAACGGCAAACCTTTGTATTGTGAGTCAAAGTACTGCGGCAGAAGGCAATAATTTTGCCTTGGATCAAGTTTCTTTCCGTACCGTTTGTAGTGCACTAGATACCGTTATTGTAACAGTTTCTAACCCATTTGTACAAGTTTCTAACCGAACGAACGTAGGTTGTAATCCAGATTGTACAGGATCTGTAACGGTCGTTGCAGATGGTGGTTTTGTAGATAATATCTACGAATTCATTTGGAATGATCCGGCAATGACTACTAATTCTACCGCAACGGATTTGTGTGTAGGAGAGTACACCGTAACCGTAACGGATGATTATGGATGTACTGCTCAGACTAGTGTTCCTTTTTCCACTTCGGAGCCGCTTCTTCCATACGTTTTACCAGGACAATTGTGTAATACACCTAGTGGAGGAACTATCTTCGCTTCGGTAGGTGGCGGTGCAGAAAAAACAATTCGCATCAATCCATTAGCGGATGCTTTGACAAATGACTTCACGCCAACGGATAACTTTGGAACCAATGAAGCCTTGAGTACAAGTGCAAACATTGCATTGCAGTCTGCTGCGGCGAATACGTTTTTAAAATTTGATTTATCGAGTATTCCTCCGGGAGCAACGATTACTGGGGCAAGCTTAGAGTTGTATGCATTCAACGGTAGTGAACTTGGCGGTACCGGTTTTGTCAATGTTAATTTAGTAGATGATGATACTTGGGGCGAAACGACTATTACTTGGGCCAACCAAGAAGCAAGCGGAGCATCCGTAGGTAATTTTGTATTGCCACTAAATGGAAACATTGTCCCTGATACTTTGATTGGTTTTTCCAATGCAGACTTAGCCGATGCAGTTTCTACCGAGTTGACAGATGATGGAATGATCTCTTTCCGTTTGAGCTCAACGGCATCTCGACTTTTTTACCGTTCTAGAGAATTTGCGGATGCAACGAAGCATCCAGTCCTTACGGTATATTATACTTGCTACGCGTTCGATTGGACCGGACCAAATGGTTATACAAGTATGAGTGAAGACAATAGTAATTTAGCTTCTGGAACTTATACCGCGATGATTGAAGACTGCGATGCTTGCATGGCTAACATCAGCATAGAAATTACTTTGGAAGATTTGGGCTTGACGACGAATGTTGATCGCGACTCAATTTGTCCAGGGGAACAAGTACAATTATTAGCTACGGCAAACGATGTAGATACTTATCAATGGACACCTGCAAATCTTGTATCCGATCCAGAAATCGCAAATCCTACCGCTACACTTGATCAAACCACTACATTTACCGTAAGGGCAACAAGAATGGGAGAGAACGTCGTAGAAAATGGTGATTTTGAAATGGGAAATGCGAACTTTACCAATGATTATTTACTAGGAGATACCATTGGAGGTATTTTTGGGCCACTTACTTTTCCGGGGACTTATGGTGTGGTTAGTAACTCTAATACTGCTAATAGTACTTATCCTTCTTGTGTAGATAATACTTCTGGTTCTGGTAATATGTTAATTGTCAATAGTTCGAACGATCGTAGACAACGTGTATGGTGTCAAACGGTAACGGTTCTGGCAGAGGAAGATTATCAGATTTCTGCAGCGTTAAACTCTATGGATAATGATAGTTTGCCGTCTTTACTCTTTGTTGTCAATAATACGGAGTTAGGTATGAACTACGACTTGCTTTCAGATACTTGCGAATGGGTACAATACAGTTCGATTTTTAATTCAGGGATGATGACAACGGCAGAAGTTTGTATTGTTAATACTTCGACGAATATCCGAGGAAATGATTTTGCGATTGATGATATTTTGGTTGCACAATTTTGTACGCAGACGGAGAATATTACGGTGGAGGTTTCTGAAATCGCTGCGGTTGCTACGGCACTTACGCCAGCCAATTGCATTGAAACCGTATTGGGATCAGCGGTGGCATCGGCGAGTGACGGATTTGCACCATATACTTTTGAATGGGATACTGGCGAGAATACACCTACGGCAACTATGTTGACGGCGGGTTCACACACGGTAACTGCTACGGACGATTTCGGTTGTACGGATGTAGCTCAAGTAGAGATCACCACTACACCGAGTCCTACCGTTTCTGTTGATAATCTTGTTAATCCATCTTGTGAGGAAAATAATGGAACGTTACAACTTTCGGTAACTGGAGGTTTAGCACCATACACGGTAAGTTTAAATAATGGTCCAAGTCTAGATCCTGCCAATTTGATCACGAATTTAGCAGCGATCAGTTACGGCGTAGTCGTAACCGATGCGAATGGCTGTACGGCAGCAACTTCGATCGGTTTAGTTAATCAAAGCTCACCGACGGTTGATATTTTTGCACCAGACGGAAATGAACTTTGTGAAGATTTGAGTGTACTGACTTTAGATGGTGGTAACCACGAAGGCTATTTATGGTCTACGGGAGAAGCTATTCGTACCATTGAGGTAACTCGACCAGGCACTTATAGTGTAACCGTTACGAGTGCCCTTGGCTGTACGGCTACTAATCAAATCTTAATCAAAGAATGTGGCTCGTGGGATATTCCAAATGCCTTTACGCCGAACGCAGATGGTGTGAACGATTCTTTTGGTCCCGTAATTTCTGGCGCTGTTACCGTTTTAGAATATAAAATTTTCAATCGGTGGGGGAAAGTATTACACGATGATGCTGGTAGCAATTGGGACGGTCGTATTAATGGCAAAGAGCATCCTTCGGACGTCTTGGTTTATTTAGTAAAATTAAATACGCCAGATGGAGAAGTCACGCTGAGTGGAGATGTTACTTTAGTGCGATAAGCAGCGGATTAACTTCAATAGATAAATTTCTTAAAAAGAGCTGAAATGGATCGTAAGTCCATTTCAGCTTTCTATTTTACCATAGGAAAAATACATTTCGAAGAGAGTTATGTGGTGATAGATCAATTATTATGGCTTCGTGGTGAACAAAAACCACCAGAAAGGTATTAGGCTAATAAAAAATAAATGTCGAACAAACAAAGTATTCATCAGTTTACAGTACAGAACATTGAAGGCGAAGCAGTTGATTTATCAATTTATAAGGGCAAAGTTTTGCTCATCGTCAATACAGCGTCTAAATGTGGTTTCACGCCACAACTAGAGAGCATGGAAACCTTGTACAATGAATTTCAGGATAAAGGTTTTGAAATCTTAGCTTTTCCATCGAATGATTTTGCGGGACAAGAGCCGTTGAAAGGAAAAGAGATCCAAGAATTTTGCGTTTTGAATTATCAAGCGAATTATCCTATTTTTGCCAAACTTAGTGTAAAAGGTAAAAATGCGGACGAGCTTTTTAAGTTCCTTTCGGATAAACAATTGAACGGTCAAGTGAATTCTACCCCAAAATGGAATTTCCATAAATACTTGGTGGATAAAGAGGGGAACGTCGTAGATTATTTTTACTCTTTTACCAGCCCGACTTCTTCGCGAGTCAAAAAGGCAATCGCTAAACTTTTGTAAAATAACTTCACGCTTAACATCATTATGAAATTAGATATTCTCGCAATCGGCGTTCACCCTGACGATATTGAATTGGCTTGCAGTGGGACTTTATTGCAGCAAATTGATCAAGGAAAAAAAATTGGAATCCTCGATTTAACTCGTGGAGAATTGGGGAGCAGAGGTTCCGCCGAGATCCGCGATCAGGAGGCAGCCGCTTCGGCTAAACTCATGGGAGCGCTCGTTCGTGAAAATGCTAGGATGGCGGATGGTTTCTTTCAGCATACGGAAGAAAATTTGTTGAAAATTGTGCGTGTCGTTCGTCGGTATCAACCCAAAATCGTTTTGGCAAATGCAATCAACGATCGACATCCTGATCATGGTCGTGCCGCTAAACTAATCTCCGATGCTTGCTTCTTAGCGGGATTAGTCAAAATTGAAACACAAGAAGAAAATGGTCAACCACAAGCAAAATGGCGTCCGCAAGCCGTCTATCACTATATTCAAGACTATGATCTCAAGCCAGACTTTGTCGTGGATATTTCGCCTTACGTTGATAAAAAAATGGAATTGATTCAGTGCTTTTCTTCGCAGTTCTTTTCGCCAAAAGCAAAGGACACTTATTCCGAAGAACCCGCCACGCCTATTTCTTCGGAAAGCTTTATTGATTTCTTGTTATCCAAATCTCGATCTTTCGGGCGACCAATTGGCGTAGAGCACGGAGAAGGCTATACCGTAGCGCGTCCAGTAGGTGTTCGTGATATTTGTGATTTATTGTGACAGGATAAAAAATAAAATATAAAAATATTTTAATGTGTTTTTGATTGGCTAGTAGGTGGTTGGAAAACGGAATCCGTCATTTAGACACATATAGTATACATTTTGTATGTTCCTTTGGCATGGAAATTGACTTTCTCTTATATATAACGTAGAATATTCGTCAGGTTTTTATAAAACAATAATAAAGACCTTGACCACTAAATGTTAAATCATGCGCCTATATATAAGAAGTTTGGTAGAGTTTTCTACCAAGCTTTCTTTTTTTTTACCCTGTCATGATTTACCTGAAAATTGTATTTTAAAGCAAATTTCACCTATCGCTTAGATTCCAACTGATCCACATAATCTACACTGCCCAGTCTAAACTTGACAGGAATCTTACTCAGTTGCTCCAATTGTACTTCAATTTTACAAAATAACGCTAATTCTTTAAAGCAATACGCCCGAGGTTGTTCCGGAGTGGTGAATGGAGTATAAAGTGCGGAAGATAAAGGATTACTCAATAAATGGGATGTGGTATTTTCAAGAGTCAAAAAACCACTTGGTAAGGACAATAGAAGCGCAGGACTTTGAAGAGTCGGCGGGGTAAATTGAAAATTTGCTGTTGGTGAGGATAAAGTTAACTGCGCACTAGCCGCCAAAGGAAACATCAAGATCATAAGCATACAAACAAATGTTTGCAATGTCGGAAAAGAATGTCGAGGATAGGAAAGCATAAGTAGTAACTTTTTTTAAACAACTGCTAAGATTCGGAAGGATGATCTTCCTTTGGTTTCCGATTCGTTTTTTTAGAACCGTCATACATTTCAAACTTCAAAAACTTACATTCTAGTGTACCATTGTACAAACTAATTTTGCGCGAAGGTCGCAAACCGATGCGTTTGAGTGCTGGAATATTAGAAGAGATGATCCAAGCCTCATAACCAGAGAAGGAATTTTTTAGTTTATCGCCAATTTCAGAGTAAAAAGCTTTGATATCTTTAATGGCAAGCCGTTCGTCGTAAGGAGGATTCAACATTAAGATTCCTTTTTGTTGAGGTGGTTCTAGTTTTTCAAACTTCTTGCGTTGTACTTCAATTTTACCTTCGATATCCGCTGTCAAAATGTTACGTTCCGTAATGCGCACAGCTTTAAAATCTAAATCGGAAGCTAGAATGGGGAATTCGTGTTTCCGAAAGTTATTTTTCGCAGTTTCTCGAATCGAAGCCCAAAGTTGAGGATCAAAATCTCTCCATTTTTTAAAACAAAAATAATCTCGTTGCCATTGCGGTGGAATATTATAGGCGTAAAGCGCTGCTTCAATGGCAAGGGTACCCGAACCACACATGGCGTCCATAAAAAGACAATCTCTTTTCCAACCGGAAAGTAAAATCATACCTGCCGCTAGCACTTCATTGATTGGCGCTTCTACTTTCTCCTGCCGATAAGCTCGTCGGTGCAAAGAATCCCCAGAACTGTCCAGCGAAACAATACAATTATCATCATTAATATGAATATTAACGCGGAGACTAGGATTGATAATATTAACGTTTGGTCGGCGATCAAATTTTTCTCTAAACTGATCGGCGATGGCATCTTTTGATTTTAGCGCTACGTATTTGGAGTGATTGAAATAAGGCGAGTGAATGGTCGCATCAATCGCAAAGGTTTCTTTTAAACCCATGTAACTCGTCCAATCAATACTTTTAATCTTTGAATAAAGTGCACTCTCGTGCCGTACTCGAAAAGTTTTGATCGGCATCAAAATTCGAATTGCCGTGCGCAACTCTAGATTAGCGCGATACAGTAAAGTCTTGTCTCCTTCAAATTCGACAGCCCTTTTGAAAATTTTGATGCGCTTTGCACCTAAGGCTTTCAGCTCTTCGGCTAAAACCTCTTCTAATCCTTGTAACGTTTTGGCGAGTAAATTCACAGTATGTATTTTGAAGAAAGATCGCTTGCCTAGACGAAGCGAATAAAATGGGTGTAAAGCTAACTAATCTTGGTACCTCGAATTTAGTATAGAATGCTATAAAATGCTATCAATCAACGTCGGTAGAAGTCCGTCTATGTAGAAGGAAACTTATACCGACGTTGAACAAGCTTACTATTTAGGTTTGAATAACACCAGGGTTAAATTTTTCCACCGGAGCATTATTGGCGGCTTCGATACCCATCGAAATTACTTTTCTCGTTTCCATCGGATCAATAATGGCATCTACCCACAAGCGCGAAGCTGCATAATAAGGAGAAGTCTGCTGATCGTATTTCGCTTTAATCTCATCAAACATTTTCTTTTCTGCTGCTTCATTTATTTCTTCCCCTCTAGCTTTTTGGGAAGAGACTTGGATTTGTAGCAAAACCTTTGCTGCTTGCGAACCTCCCATCACGGCAATTTTAGCTGTCGGCCAAGCGACGATGAGTCGCGGATCATAAGCTTTTCCACACATCGCATAATTACCGGCACCATAAGAATTACCCATTACGATGCTGAATTTAGGAACAGTAGAATTAGAAACGGCATTCACCATTTTCGCACCATCCTTGATAATGCCACCGTGTTCAGAGCGTTTACCAACCATGAAGCCCGTAACGTCGTGTAAGAAAACTAAAGGAATTTTCTTTTGGTTACAATTCATGATGAAGCGACTAGCTTTGTCGGCAGAGTCAGAATAAATGACGCCACCAAACTGCATTTCCCCTTTCTTATTTTTGACAACTTGTCGATTGTTAGCTACAATTCCTACGGCCCAACCATCAATGCGCCCGTAAGCACAAATAATTGTTTTACCATAATCTTTTTTATAAACCGTAAGCTTAGAATCATCAACGAGTCGCTTAATAATTTCTAAACTATCGTAAGGCTTGGTCGAGTTTTCTGGGAAAAGACCCAAAATTTCACTCATGTCCGATTTTGGTGCAACGGGTTCTACGCGATCAAAACCTGCATTTTCAAATTTTCCAAACTTGTCAACCAAGTCTCGAATCGTTTCTAAGCAAGTTTTATCATCAGGCATTTTATAATCCGTGACACCCGAAATTTCGGACTGCGTTGTTGCGCCACCTAAAGTTTCTTTATCCACCTGTTCCCCAATCGCAGCCTTAACCAAATAAGGACCCGCTAGAAAAATAGAACCCGTACCTTCTACGATCAATGCTTCGTCCGACATGATTGGCAAGTAAGCACCACCCGCTACACAACTGCCCATAATGGCGGCAATCTGAGGAATCCCCATGCTTGACATTTTAGCATTGTTGCGAAAGATTCTACCGAAGTGTTCCTTATCGGGAAAAATTTCATCTTGGAGGGGGAGGAAAACACCCGCACTATCCACCAAATAAATGATTGGTAGTCGATTTTCCATGGCAATCTCTTGTGCACGTAAATTCTTCTTTCCCGTAATGGGAAACCAAGCACCCGCTTTTACGGTAGCATCATTGGCGACAATCATACACTGTCGTTTGCTAACGTAAGCAATGACGATTACGACACCAGCCGCTGGACATCCGCCGTATTCAGGATACATTTCGTAACCTGCTAAAGCTCCAATTTCTAATACTTTCGAGCCAGGATCAATCAATAGATCAATTCTTTCTCTGGCGGTCAATTTACCTTTACTGTGAAGTTTTTCAATTTTTTTGGGACCACCACCTTGATGTATTTTATCAAGTTTTCTTTTGAGTTTGGAGACAGCAAGTTTCATGGCATCCTCATTCTTATTAAAATCTAAATCTATTTTTGCCATATTTTCTTATTGTTGTATTGGTTAGGTCAACAAAATACAAAAATATGAGCCATCCCTTAATTTTTGGAAAATGAAAATTCGGGTTTATTTTGTAAACTTTAGGTAGGAGAAGGAGTATTTGTTTGATTTTCAGTTGATTAGATAGGTGAGGGTGCCATCAGAATTAGCGGTGGGATAATAAGGATTATTCCTAAATTAACAATGGAAGATACAGGATTAGCTGCATCTTCCATTGGGTGCTATTGATTAGCGTATTCGGTGAAATTGGCGGTAAGTACTAAGCGTTTATTTTTCTTTGGTAAAAGTATATCCGTATTCTCCTTCGTAGCCTTCGTAAATTCCTTCCAGCATCACTTTTCCTTCTACTTTCTCGAGTAGGGTAATGATTTCTTGGACGTTACCAATTTCCTTGTTGTTCACTTTCGTGATGATGAAACCAGGATCCATATTCGTGCGTTCTATTTTACTACCTCGAGTAATACTCTTGACGTAAGCGCCCTCTACTTTTAAACGACGTTTTTCTCCAGAGCGTAAATCTCTTAAGGCAAAACCAAGGTTACTCAAAATAGCCTCTTCACTATTATCTTTAACATCTACGATGGAAGTAGAGTTATTCCCATTTTTAAGGATAACATCCGTTTTATATTTTTTTCCATTGCGAATGTAGTGTACTTTCACTTTATTCCCTGGTCGGTACAAAGCAATTTGTTCTTGCAATTCAGGAACTGTTTTGATTTTGATATTATTAATTTGAATTAAAACATCTTTTCTTCTGAGCCCCGCATCTTCTGCACCACTACGCGGATTAACTTGCGTGAGGACGACTCCTTCTACTAATTTTAATTCCAGTTCTTTCGCCATTTCATCGTTGACATCATCAATTTGTACACCTAAGAATCCTCGTTGAACGATACCAAAATCTTTTAAATCTCGGATAATTTTCTTAGAAAGATTAGCTGGAATAGCAAAAGAATATCCTTCGTACTTTCCTGACTTGGTGATAATGGCCGTGTTGATTCCAATCAATTCTCCGTTGGTATTGACGAGTGCACCACCACTATTCCCAGGGTTGACGGCGGCGTCCGTTTGAATGAAAGACTCAATCGAGGCAGAACCTTCTAGAATGTTAATATTTCTACCCTTTGCACTAATGATTCCCGCCGTAACGGTAGACTCTAGGTCAAAAGGATTTCCAACGGCTAATACCCATTCCCCCACTTGGATAGAATCAGAGTCGCCAAAAACTAGCGATGGTAAATTGGAAGCTTTGACTTTCAATAGCGCTAGATCTGTATTTGGATCAGTACCAATGATTTCTGCTTCGTATTTTCTTTTGTCATTTAACGTGACTTTAATAATTTTTCCATCTTCGATAACGTGGTTGTTGGTTACAATGTAACCGTCGGGAGAGATGATAACGCCCGAACCAGAAGATCCTCCGTAAGACCCGCCAAAGAAATCATACTCGTTGGCTTGTGTCGCTCTGATATTTACGACGGCTGGGGTAACGACGGCTGCTGCACTGATAAAGTTGGTTGGAGAAGAAGATATAAATTGTCTAGGTTTACTCGCAGATAATGTTTCATCGGTACTGGAGTAGTTAGCTTGTAGTGCAGGACTAATGGGACGATACAGTACCTCGCGGGGTTCTTCGAAATAGCGATATAAGGCTACGGAAACAACAGAACTGATCAAGGAAATTAAAATTAGTAAACCCAAGTTTTTCATAGAAGTATTCATGTATTTTTATTCAAAAAGCGAATCAAAAAAAATTCCAAAACAAAATCAAAGTGTTAAATTTAAACAGCTTCTAAGTACTTGGATAAAATTTAAATCTCTAAGAAAGAAAATCTAAATTGCTCAATCACTCATCTTGAGATCAAGTTTTGCTATAACATATATATTGAATCCGAATGGTATCTTATCTTAACAACAATTTAATCATACTAGTTGAATATATCAATAAAAACTTAATAAATTAATGATAAGTACCAAGACAAAATTGAATTACCATTAAATTGTGTTAGATTTTGAACAGTATCGAGGCGCGAAAACCGCCTTAAGCCTTTGCTTAGGAAGGCTTTGAGTAAAGAAGAGACTGCTCAAAAGATGATGCAAGTTAATAAGTGACTGAATTTGTATTGGTGCTTAGTATTCAATAGTTTTATAAAAAAGTGAGTATCCGTTTCAAATTTTAATTGTTACTTGATCTAATAACGTAGATTCTGCGTTTGAAAGTGTAAAAATTTAACCCTAAATTAGCCTTTATTAATTATGATGATCAATACACCTAAAAATAAATCAGAAGAAGAAGCGCTACCCGAATCGGGAAACATCTGGGGATGGAAATTTTCAATGATTTCCTTAGTCTTTATTATGTTTATTGTTTTAGTGATGTGGTATCGCCACGTTAGTTTAGGCATCCCTTTTATTCCTTCAGAAATACACACCGAAGAATCCATCAAAGCAAAAGAGATGGAAACTCAACAGCAGCAATAACGCCCATGAAAATTCCTTTCTATAAATATCAAGGTACTGGCAATGATTTTGTCCTAATTAATAATTGGGAACAGTCGCACTTGAGTAAAAAAGATACGGCGCAAATTCGTTTGATTTGTGATCGAAGATTTGGCATCGGTGCTGATGGATTAATTTTATTGCAGGCACATCCAGTGTACGATTTTGAAATGATTTATTTCAATGCGGATGGCAACGAAAGTTCAATGTGTGGTAATGGCGGTCGTTGTATTGTCGCTTTTGCACATCATTTAGGTTTAATTGGCGAAGCGTGTCGTTTTTTGGCGATCGACGGAGTACACGAAGCGTTGGTAAAACCAGCTTCACAAATCGAATTAAAAATGTCGGATGTTGCTTCGATTGAAGTAGGAGAAGATTACTACTTGATGGATACGGGCTCTCCTCATTTTGTGACTTTTGTAGAAGATATTGACGATATTAATGTAGTAGAAGTAGGCAGTGCGATTCGCTATTCGAAGCGCTTTCGCGAAGCAGGGGTTAACGTCAATTTTGTTGAGAAAAAGGCTAATGGAGTAGAAGTGGCAACTTACGAAAGAGGAGGAAAGGACGAAACCTTATCTTGTGGGACGAGCGTTACGGCAGCAGCAATTACGGATTACTTAGAAAAACCAAACCCCACTCGCCAACGTGTAGCCATTAAAGCTAAAGGTGGTGTACTGGAAGTACGTTTAGTACCCAACGAAGACCAAACGATTGATAACATTTGGTTGTGTGGTAAGGCAAGCTTGGTTTTTACTGGAGATTTTTTGGTGCCCAAAACTAATTAGACTTTATTCAAACAACTGCAAAGTCTACTTTCTAAAAAAAATGAAACACGGATTACTACTTATGGATAAAGAACAAATAATTGATCGCTTTAAGAATTACGTCGAGCTACTCATTTTTCCAGATTGGATCAAAGAAAACTTGGTCAATTTTGAAGGAAACCGAACGGAATACTTATGCTTTCCGCATTACTTCAGTGAGGCTTTTGATAGCTTACCGAGTAGAAAATTAGACTTGCTGGCTTTCGCCGGATTTTTACTTTACAATTCAATGCGTTCTAAAGATAATTTCATCGACCAAGATATTGCCTTTTCGCCAAAGACACTCGAAGAAACTTCTTACTTGGAAGAAGAATGTATCAAAACGCTTTGTCAAATATTTCCCATCAATTCTGAATTGTGGACCATTTGGAACGAGCGGAAACGAGAGTTTTATAAATCAGTTGCTACCGAAAAACAAAAAGCACAGCACGAAGATCTCGAAGCATTCGAACGATACGCAGAACAGAAATACGCCGTAGGTAAAATTGCAATTGACTCCTTATATATGTTGTCGAGTAAAATTGCAACTGATAACTACCATTGTTTACTTAGTTCTTTTACCGACTACGCAGCCGGTCTACAAGTACTGGATGATTTGCAAGATTTAGCGGCTGATTTTAATTCGAAAAGACCGAATATCATTTTGTATCATTTACAAAAAGAAGGGCAAAACTTAACCGTAAGCGAAGCGGAAATACAAGTCAAAGCTGCTGCACTTAAACCCGCGATGCTTCAACTTGCACTTAGTTATTTTGAGAAAGCTTTGCGTCGGTTACGGCAACAAGAGTTGGAGGCTTTACCTTGGTACCATTTATTAGAAAGTCATTTGGAGCGCGTAAAAAAGCTATTAGTAAAATAGACCTTATTCTAGTAGACTAAATTCTAACAAGTACCAAGAAATTGACATTCCCAAATAGGGATACACCAAAATAAATAAATTCGGCATCTTAATGGAAGAGAGCTGGTTTCAACGTACTCAATTGCTTTTTCAAATAGAAAAGAAAGCACTTACGGAAGAGGAAGCAACTTTGATTTTTCACGCTATTAAATTTTAGCTTGCCATGATTCGATACTTTGGAATGTTATTACTCCTGCTCTTAACTTTTGGAGCTTGCCAAGGAAATGCTTCTTATCAACCGGAAGCTAAAATGGAAGGTCAAACTGCCGCTTACGATGATCTCGTGGATCAATCTCCAGAAAGTAGTTTAACCCAAACTAATAATAATCGTAATGAAGGAAATGCGATTCAGGTAGCCCGCAAAATTATTAAAACTGCGTTCCTTAAATTTCAAGTTAAAAACTTAAAAGAAAGTACCAAAAAAATAGAAGCGCTCTCCGCTAAATACGAAGGATTGATCACCAGTATGGATCAACGAAATACCAACTACTCCATCAGTAATAATTTGACCATCAGAGTTCCTTCAGAGCAGATGAATGCTTTTCTTGCGGAAGCAGAAAAAGAATCTATTCATACCAATTATACCAAAATCAATGCGCAAGATGTTACCGAAGAGTTTGTCGATATCACTAGTCGGCTCGCCACCAAAAAAGAGGTACGAGATCGTTACGTTGAGATTTTAAGGAAAAGAGCGCAAACCGTTAAAGATATTCTGGCGGCAGAAGATAAAATTCGCGTTATTCAAGAAGAAATTGAAGCCATTGAAGGTCGTTTGAAATATATTCAAAACAAAACCGCCTTAAGTACCGTAACCCTTGAGATCTACCAAGAAGTGGCCTACGTTAAAGCGCCCAATGTTTACAAAAAATCATTTTGGACAAAGCTACAGCAAGGTTTTGGCAATGGTTGGGAATTAATCCAAGACATTGCCTTAGGGCTAGTCAATATCTGGCCGTTATTATTGGTGTTTGGACTCTTGATTGCTAGTCGCAGAAGAATTAAAAGCTGGTTTAAGCGCTAAGTCCTTATTTATAAGCTTATTTACTCAAAATCCTCGTCGTCCCCTAGTCCCAATTTGGCACCTGCCAATTCGTTGAAAGCGTGTTGGTCTCCTGCCTTTTTTGCAACGATCATACCTTGCTTGTACGTCGCAAAAGCTTTTTCGAAGGCTTCTTGCCGCTCGAAGAGTTTACCCAAATGATAATAAGTGCCTACGTATTCCGCTTGTGTAGTAAGCAGTTTTTGATAAAACGTTAAGGCTTGGTCATCCATTGCCAGATTTTCATATTCCTTGGCAATCGCAAATTGGATAAAAGCGTCGCCGGGGCTCTGCTCTAAAAAAGAATAAAGTTGTTTTAATCTATCAGATTCCATAGGCTGAGTTTAATCATTTTAATGTCAAATTATGTTTGATAACTTGGTTGTTTTTGGTTTAATTGTTTGATTTACAGGTTTTTATATACTCGTCATTGCGTTTGGCGAAATTTCGCTAAGGACTCGCATTTTGTTATTATTTTGCATATATTTGCAACGAAATTTTCTATCATAACAAATCTCACCAAAAATATGAAATTATTAGTTTGTGTAAGCAAAACGCCGGATACAACAGCAAAAATAGCCTTTACTTCGGATAATACGGCTTTAGATGCTAATGGTATACAATTTATTATGAATCCTTATGATGAATGGTATGCTTTGGTTCGGGCTTTGGAGTTGAAAGAAAGCGCTGGAGGTTCGGTAACAGTTATCAATGTCGGTCCCGCAGCCAATGATACGGTGATTCGTAAAGCAATGGCGATCGGCGCGGATGATGCAATTAGAGTAGATGCTGATCCTAAGAGTGCTTATTTTGTCGCGCAACAAATTGCAGCGGTAGCAAAAGGAAATGATTACGATATGATCTTTCTAGGTAAAGAAACTATCAATTATAATGGATCTGAAGTCGGCGCGATGTTGGCAGAGCTGTTAGATTTGCCTTTTATTTCTTACGGAACCAAATTAACCATGGAAGGTAACGCGGCAGTAATCGAACGAGATATTGAAGGAGGCACCGAAATCGTTTCGGTAGCGGCACCTTTCGTAGTAAGTGCGGCTAAAGGTATGGCAGAACAGCGAATTCCTAACATGAGAGGGATTATGTCTGCGAAGCGAAAGCCTTTAAAGGTGGTAGAAGCAGTAGATTGTGCAGATCCAGTAACTGCAGTGAGCTATCAATTGCCTGCTGAAAAATCAGCAGTAAAGATGGTCGATCCCGAAAATATGGACGAATTGGTGCGTTTACTGCACGAAGAAGCGAAAATTATTTAAGCTACGTTCCGTTTTTTCGTTACAAATGGCTGAGCTATACGGATACATAGCAATTGCCTTTTCCTAAAAAAATAAAACTTAAAAAATATGTCTGTTTTAGTATATGCAGAAAGTCCGAAGGGACAAATTAAAAAAGGAGCACTAGAAGCGGTAAGTTACGCGAGCAAAGTAGCAAAATTAATGGGCGTAGATTGCCTAGCGCTGACTTTAGGAGCGGTAGAGGATGCAGGAGTTTTGGGACAATATGGTGCTAATAAAGTACATAACGTAACCAGTGATCATTTAGCAAATTTTGATAGTCAAGTATATAGTTCCGTCATTGCCGGAGCCGCCGAAAAATTAGGAGCATCCGTCGTGATTGTAGCTCATTCTTCTACCGGAAAGTCGATCTTAGGTCGATTAGCGGTTAAATTAAACGCAGGGTCTGTCGCTGGTGTAAATACACTTCCTGATTTAACGGATGGGTTTACCGTTGGTAAAAATGTATTTTCTGGAAAAGCAGTCGCGCATTTTAAAATTAGTAGCGCGGTGAAAGTCTTATCCTTAATGGGGAATGCAATGGCACCCGAAATGCAAGGAGAAAAAGTGGCGGTTGAAAGCTTGGACCTAACGGTACCCGCAGGAAAAGTAACCGTGAAAGAAGTAAAAACAATCGAAGGTACCGTACCATTGCCAGAAGCAGAATTAGTAGTTTCTGCAGGTAGAGGATTAAAAGGTCCCGAAAACTGGGGAATTATTGAAGAATTAGCAACTGAAATGGGAGCAACCACCGCTTGTTCTAGACCTGTTGCCGATACGGGCTGGCGCCCTCACCACGAGCACGTAGGACAAACGGGAGTTGCGATTCGACCTAATTTATACATCGCAATTGGTATTTCTGGTGCGATTCAGCACTTAGCAGGTGTCAACAGCTCTAAAGTAATTGTTGTGGTCAATAAAGATCCTGAAGCACCTTTCTTTAAAGCGGCTGATTATGGCGTTTGTGGTGATTTATTTGATGTGATTCCTCGCTTTACGGAAGCATACAAAAAATTCAAAGCAGCGAACTAATTTTCGAGTTATGGACTCGATTCGCGCTTACAACTTCATTGATAGTAGTCCAGAAATGGTTTCTTTTTAAACCATTTCTGGACTAATTTATCGTATTTATAAAAAGCTTATATTAGCTCCTGCCGCTACCGCGTTTAGTTGCAACTTATGATTAATTAAAAATTCATCAGCTGCTTGGGGATTATTTTGAAATTATTTGATTAGTTTTGTGCCCTAATTCAACTTATCGTTTGAGTTTCTTTAATTTAAATTGTAAATTGAATAAAATGAGTGCAGGATTTAGCAGATTAATTTTTTGTGGGGATGTGGTACAGTAGTTGGTATAGAATGAAAGAATTAATCGTTATAAACGTATATAAATACGACTCAAAACGGAGCTTTACGCCACTAAGAATTATAAATTGGCATCGTTAAAACTAAAGCCCCAACGTATTTTATCTTCTAATTGACAATTTTGTAGTATCTAAATATGAAGAAGATTGAACTGGATATAGTTGCTCTTTCCCACAGCGTGACGCAGTCACATAACTACGCCGTAGTACTTGGAGAGCAAGAAGGCTCAAGAAGATTACCCATCGTAATTGGAGGGTTTGAGGCACAAGCTATTGCTGTTGCAATGGAACGAATGACACCAAATCGTCCGCTAACCCACGATTTATTTAAAAATGCTTTGGAAACTTTCGAAGTAGAGCTCAAAGAAGTAATCATCAATAATTTATTAGACGGTATTTTTTATGCCAGATTGATTTGTCATAAAAATGGAGAAATTATCGAAATTGACTCTCGTACTTCTGATGCCTTAGCCATGGCCGTTCGTTTTGAATGTCCCATTTTTACGTATGAATTTATTTTAGATGCTGCGGGTGTTATTTTGGAAGAACCAGAAGAAAATGCGGCGGCAGTCAAAGCGCCTAAAAAACGTAAGAAGAAGGCCAAAACTAGTGCTTTGTCTAGTTATTCGGACGAAGATTTGACGAAGATGCTGGAAGAAGTACTCGGAGAAGAAAATTACGAACGAGCGGCTGAAATTCGCGATGAATTGAAAAAAAGAAACATCGAAGAAACTTAATTGCTAAAAAAATATAGGGCGGAAGCTCAAAAAAGGGATTTGCTCCAAAGCAAATCCCTTTTTTTGTACAAGACAGACAGATAAACAGGTTAATGGTTCACTAATTACCGAGACTAGGTAATATTTCGATCACCTGCTCCAACATCGCGGGTGTAAAATCCAAATGTGTTACAAAACGTACCGTCTGGGGACCAAAAGGTGCTGCTTGAATGCCATGGGCAGCTAGTTTTTCGAGAAAGGAAGCTGCCGTCATAGAAGTTGCTACATCAAAAATGACAATATTAGTCTTGACCGGACGTACATTCTCAACGTAACTCAAACTCGCTAACTTTTCTCCCAGCCGTTTTGCATGATCATTATCTTCTTTTAGGCGATCGACGTGATGATCTAAAGCATAAATGCCAGCGGCAGCTAAAAAACCAGCCTGTCGCATACCTCCACCCATTACTTTGCGAAGGCGTCTTGCCTGACGAATAAATTCCGCATCTCCAATGAGTAGGGAACCGATGGGCGCGCCCAATCCTTTTGATAAACAAATAGAAATACTGTCAAACATTGCTCCATAGGCCAAAGTCGTTTCTTGGGTTTCTACCAAAGCATTGAACAGCCGCGCACCATCTAAGTGCAAGCGCAAACCTCTTTCCTTACACAAATCTCGGATCGGTGCAATTTCTGAAAGTTGATAATAGCTTCCTCCTCCTTTGTTACAAGTATTCTCTAAAACGACCAACTTAGATTCGGGTAACCAATCATACAAAGGCTTGATGGCCGCTTCAATTTGCGAAGCTGTTATTTTTCCATGTTGTCCTTTGATGAGATTGACGGCAACTCTAGCATTAAAACTATATCCGCCGCCTTCGTATTGATAAACGTGAGAATACTCATCGCAAATCATTTCGTCGAGTGCCTTGGTGTGTCCTTGAATGGCAATTTGGTTGGTCATGGTGCCCGATGGACAAAATAGCGCAGCGGCTTTTCCAAATAGGGTAGCGGCTTTAGCTTCTAAGGCATTGACGGTAGGATCTTCTCTAAATACATCGTCGCCAACTTCGGCAGACATCATTGCGGCAAGCATCGCCGGAGTGGGCTTGGTAACAGTATCGCTGATAAGATTAATCATGAATATGCTGAGTTAAGGAAACTGCGTTAGGTTAAACGCATCAAATTATTTTTAAATAATGAATATTGAGTAATGGGATTTTGAACATTGAGTAATGGGATCTTGAATATTGATTGGTTATCCATTTTTGGCAACGGTTGATCATTTTTCAATCAATATTCAAGATTAGATATTCAAAAATCAATATTCAAAAATCAATATTTCTCTTCTATTCTACGGGATGAATATTTGATGCGTTTAACCTAGGACTGCGGTATATAAATAATAGTAGTTATCGAATAATTAATTTCTGACTGAAACGAGTCGTCGCACTTTGCACTTGTATAAAATAAATGCCTGGACTAAAATCATTCAAAGCGATGCGATGACTGCTTTGGTCAATGGCGAATTGCTGACTTTGAGTATAAATACGCTGTCCAGTGAGCGTGTAGATTTCAATTTGGTAAATCGTGGGTTTGGTCAAATTAAAGAAATTTAAAAAGACTTGCTCCGTAGTAGGATTTGGGCTAAGCTGGAAGAAAGCAGCATTACTTAGAGCTACGTTGGTAGAAGTTGTGCCTTCGTTATTGGTTGAAAAAGTAGGTGCGCGCTGGGTGAAATCTCCAGTACCATTAGGAATTCGAGCCAACGCAACAGCTTTTTCTTGCTCTCCGAAGGTGATGGAATCCAGTATAGTCAAATCAGGCGATGCAAGTGCAATGAATTCACCGCTTTTGCTGAGTTTAAAATTGGTGTGCAAACTCCCTTGATTTTCATCATCATCTGCCCAGACAACCAAGTAACCATTCGCTGGAATAATAGTGCCAGAAGGAAATTCCCACTTATCTAATTCTCCTTCTTTATCAGTAATAAAAAAACCACTCAAATCAACGGGCGTATTTTCTAAATTAAAGAGTTCAATCCAATCGTCGTATTGATAAGATTCGTCCGTAATCATGGTAATGGTATCGTTTTCTGCCATGAACTCATTGATGACGATGGACTGTGACCAGCTTGTATGGAGCGAAGCGCAAAGTAATAAGATCAACCCCGTAAATTTTTTCACTAATTGCATAAGTTAGTATTTAATTTGTATTGCCAATTAAATATCGAAATAATTGCCAAAGATCATGGAACAAAATTAAGTAATTTTACGGGATCACTAGACCTCTTCGTAATATTTATGACAACTTTGTAACTCATTAGTCGGCTGTAGGGCTTGCTAAATGTACGCGAATGCATCAAAAAGCAAACATAAAATAGTAGGAAATCTCTTAATAGAAATAACTAATTGTGAAAAATACACTAATTTATCTAAAACAATCTTTTGTACGAACTAGATAAATTACTAAATTGCCAAATGCTTCGCGCTAAGTAAACGATTTCTTTGGCGAAGACATTATTTTTTTAGTTAAAAGTAAGGGCGTAAATAAAGTCTAATTTATGAAGTTTTTTAATAATTCGAAAAGCAGTTGAGAAGCAGAGATTTTTATTCCAGTTGAAGCTCTTTTTGGAGTTCGTAGCATCGCTGCGGAGGATAAAAAAGCTGAAAAGTTGGACAAAAGATCAATTCGTAAACATTTTTGGAATTTTTAAACAACTTCTTTAAGAATAATACAAAGGTATGGCTGTGTTTGATAAGTTTTTTCAATCTGCATTTTCTGTAGATAACGTAATTTTTGGTTTTGACGAAGGTGATCTCAAAATTCTATTAATCAAAAGAGGGGAGTCGCCTTTTGAAGGAAGTTGGGCATTGCCAGGAGATTTAGTGTATCCTACGGAAGACTTGGATACGGCTGCCGTGCGTATTTTGGAAGAATTAACTAGTTTAAAGAACGTATACTTGGAACAAGTTAAAACTTTCGGTGGTGTAGATCGACATCCACTTGGACGAGTCATTACCATAGCGTATTATTCTTTGGTGAAAATCAGTGACTACAAACTACGACCTTCGTCTTTTGCCGCCAAGGCGAGTTGGCACTCCGTAGCGTCGATCGAGCAGCTTGCTTTTGATCACTCCGAAATCTTAGTTGCTTGTGTCGAACGACTGAAGCAAAGCGTTCGGCAACGCCCCGTCGGATTTCAATTGTTACCACCGAAGTTTACCTTGACGGAATTGCAACATTTATACGAAGCGATTTTAGATACTGAGCTAGATAAACGCAACTTTAGAAAGAAAATTTTATCCATGAATTTACTCGTCGATCTGGATCAAATCCAAGAAGGCGTAGCACATCGTCCCGCAAAACTGTATAAGTTTGACACGTTGAAATACCAAGAATTTCTCGCCAAAGGTTATGTCTTTGAAGTATCAGAAAGTAAAACGAAGCATAGACAAGTATAAGAAAGCTACTTATAATGGTTCCCCCGTATAGTTTGTAACGGTAAATTCAAGTTGTCCTGCGTAAGTAACTCGTAGTTCTGCCAATTTATCTTTCAAAGCATTCAAATCACCATCATATTGGATAAGGAAAGATTCGTAAAGATCATTGATGGGTTCTGTAGGAATAAGGGTATTGGTGTTACCGTTATTACTAACTAAAGAGAAGTAACCATAATTTCCGACCTGGTAAGTTTGTGCTTCGTTTCCGGTAATGATTTCAGTTCGAGCAGATTGAGCAGCAATCGCATGGTCGGGATTAGTATAACTAATGTACCCCCAAACGGATTGATCGAAAATGCGTAACAGTTGCTTATCCGCTACCCGTAATCCAATTTCAGAATCCATTTGCAATTGATAGCCAACAGAAGAAACGCTTAGTGTCCCGTGATTAACGATGGTTTCTTTTAGATATACGCTTACTTTGTAAGTACCGGGCTCTAAATTAGCAAAAGGAATATTGGCGTGTGCAGGAGCTTGTCCTTGATTACAATTTTCTGGATACTGAACATCATTTAAGGAAAAACTTAAGGATTGTCCTTGTTTTTCTTTCGAAAAATTAATGGTCACATTCGTACACTCTTGTTGACTAATGGTCTGAATAATGAATCGAAAACTTCGGTTGCTAGGATTTAGGTTTTCCCACATCCCGATGATAAATTCATCTTCGACGTTAACCAATGTCTTCTCATCCGATGAATCATTGAGTCGACAAGCCGATGTAGAGAACATAACGAGAACCAAAAAGATCGTGACTACTTTGGTCATGTGAATAAAGTCTAGGATACGAATCTATTTATACTTTCAGGAATTGCTTTTGAGGTCGAAACGAACTTAGTTCATTATTTTGGCGTAAAGCCTCTAAAATAATGAACTTTGCGCGATCCCGAAGTTAAATATACTCTATGTTAAAATTAATTTGTGCTCAGTAAAAGAAACGCAAATTTAGCGAAAAAGCTGCGTGTTGGAATAATTTTCTTCTCAAAAGACTCGGTATTGGCAAATAAATGTTTCGGAAGTAGTTTTTGGAAATTTGCTTAACGAAGTTGTTTTAAAATGAGGTTAGCAACCGAAGGTAAAGGCTTGTAAGTCAGGGCGAAGCTCTTTTGCATCCCATCCGCAAGCGGTAAATTCTATTCAGAATTTATGCAGCCATAGCTGCGGTGACGAGAAATAAGGGGAA
>JBGCFY010000314.1:0-6812 GCA_045110315.1 Saprospiraceae bacterium | reverse complement strand
TCTAAGTATTTATCACTATTCGGCATATTAAATTGCTGCGCAGCCACAAGAGCGTGCACTGGAGGCAGAATGAGCGATTAAATTGGGAGAGGACGTGACTTGGCGCATCAGGTTTTTAGCGTTTGGCAAAACTTTTCTTTAAACAGCTATTCTATTTCAAAACCAAATACAATTTACCGCTTGCGGATGGGATGCAAAAGAGCTTCCTCCTGACTTACAAGCCTTTACTTTCGGTTGCTAACATCATTTTAAAACAACTTCATAAAATAAAAATAAGTCTAACGACCCAACCTTGCCGTACAAAATGTCGTGTATGGAGGTGAAAGACTATTTTTAGGAGGAAACGGAAGTAAAAGTATGGCTTAAAAATTACCAAGTATCCTCAAAACAGTTTTCGGCAGTGAGATTAGGAAGAAGTTATTTTAAACTTTACTTTTGGTACAATTTCTTCCTTTTCATCATCCATAATTAATAGATTTGAAGTTCTTTAAACCAATTTCATTTAAAAATAAGAAATAAAAACTCCTAGCAGGCTAGCATTCGGTCGTAGGTGTTTTGGTTGTTTTAAATAACTTCTTTTTGTAGTACAATAAATGAAAATAAACGCTCAACTTATTCAAGATTGCCGTAAAGGTGACCGTAAAGCACAGTTTCAACTCTACGATAGTTGTTATAATGTGTTAATGGGCGTTTGTATGCGTTATAAAAAGGAAGAGAGCGAAGCCTTAGCAGCCTTGAATGGGGGTTTTTTAAAAATCCTAAATAACCTCGGTTCTTACCGACCAGAAGTTCCTTTTGAGGCGTGGATTAGAAGAATTATGATCAACACCCTGATTGATGAATTTAGAAAAAATAGAAAAGTAAAAGAGCTCATTGAATATAAAGATTTAGAAGCGGACGGAGGCATAACCAAAGATCTAGTAGATTATAATTTGGCGGATAAGGTTTTTGACGCAGAAGAATTGGAAGCGTTGATAAAAATGCTACCGCCGGTGAGTCAGAAAGTTTTTAATCTTTTTGCGATTGATGGTTATAGCCATAAGGAAATCGGTGTAATGCTCGGCATTAGCGATGGGACTTCAAAATGGCACTTATCTTTTGCCCGAAAAAAACTGAAAGAACTGATGCAGAAAATGATTAACAAATCAAAAGTTATTTGAGATGGAAAATAATCTCGACGATTTTTTTAAAGATAAGCTGGAAAAGCGCAACTTCCGTCCTCGGCCTGGGGATTGGGAAGCGGCTACGCAGTTAATCGAAGAGCAGGAGAAAGATAACCGCAAGCGAGGTTATTTCTTTTGGTGCTTTGGCGTAACTTTATTGCTACTCGTTGCGAGTGGTGGATACTGGTTTGCGCAGCCCAATTTGGTGCAGTCAATGACTACTTCCACAGACGAGACCGGAAATACCACGGCCAAGATAACGGAAACGATGACCGCCAATCAAGAAGGGCTAACGGAGACGGATCAACGGGCAACAACGGATGCAACGACCACTTCAAAAAAGGAGGAATTAAATACATTAAATAATTTAAACTCAACAAAAAATACTACGGCAAACGCCACACCAAGAACGGAAAATCGCCAAAATGCAATGGATAAGTTGGCGAAAGTAGGCGAAAATTCAGTTTCAAGTAATAAGGAACAGCAGCGCTCAGAAACGTTAAATGTTACGACGAATACAACTTCCAGCAGCACACAAGAAAGTAAAAACAGCGAACTCCGCAAAAATCAGATTATAACAAAAAACAATCAAACAAATTCTACCAATCAGCAGACAAAAAATACAACAAATAGGGTAGGAGGTCAGCCCAAAAAACCAACGGGGAATCAAGGAACGGCATCATCCAATTTGTCAACTACCAACGGAGCGGTCAAAGAGCCTGTACTCGCAGATCCACCATTAACTTCATCGTCAGAAGAAAAGAAAACGGAAGCAGCAGCAAACGCTACAGAAAATGTTTCTGCGGGAACAGCTAATCCAGCGATAGAGACTGCGACCAACCGCTCAAGTTTTTTGTTAACTGATCTACCAATGAATTGGTTAGTTTTAAATTCAAATCAGTTGGCACTTGATAGCTTTCAATTGGCAAAAAATAATACTCCTATAACGCCCGTGTTGCGAAAATTCAAGTGGTCTTTTGGACTTAGTGCTGGAACAATACTTTATCCACATGCGGATCGGACACAATTATTCGTAGGGTATTTTGGCGGTCTTGCGGCAAAATATCGCTTAAATAGAACTTGGTCCATTCAAGCAGATCTATTCTATCAGCAGCGAGGAGGAGATTTTGAGAGCGTCAAAACGAGGACGGGGAGTCAGTATAGTTTTGGAAGACGGGACACTACTTTTCGGTTGATTCCCCAAAAAATGCATAGTTTAGTCTTGCCGATTACGCTACAGTTTAAAAATGGGAAAAATACAATTGAAGCGGGTTTTAGTGTAAATTATTTACTGGGAGTAACGGGTTTAGTACAACAAACAGAATCACTTTATCCTTGGGAAAGAGCGAATCCCAAAATTCGGGAAGGAGTCATTACCGAGCGCAATACTTTAATTCTTAAGGATAAATTTAATACTTGGAACGGAAGTCTGATTTTAGGATACCGTTATGATTTAAATACTCGTTGGAAAGTATGGGGGAGAGGGACGTATCGATTAGGAGAAATTTTTGTTGCTAATCCAACAGAAGGCGTTTCTGGCTACGTGGAGTCTAATCCAATTAATTTACAAATTGGAGCAACATTTTATTTATTTTAAAAAATATGATCACAAAATTATTAAAAATACTTGTTTCTACCCCAAAATCTATGATGGGGTCAAGTGCTAAGATACTGAAGTATGGAGTAGCGCTAAGCTTACTACTAGTAGTAGCGTGCCAGCCCGAAGATATTCCTGAACCGACCTCCGGGCCAACGGTCTTCAATATTAGTGGTGGTGGAATTGATATCGTGGCGGGAGAAGATGACTTTTATCTTTTTACGAGTTACGGGGAGGATAGTACGGGCGTTTTTCAATATGTGTCTTCTTTCGAAAAATTAGAACCAGACTGCGATACCAGTTGTCAAGAATACTTCCGGATTATCATTAGAGACGAATCTTCGAGCACACTTCCTGTGCCCAATATTAATACCGTTTTAAACGCAAATTTATCCTATGCCGGCTCTCTGGTCAGTTCCGTGCAACAATTATCCTATGATATGCAACTCAGTACGAATGGTGTGCCGCCATTACAAGTTAGATACCGCTTGAATGATGAGCCATTTTTGACCTCAGTGAACTTGACGGATACTACTATTGAACGTTCTTTGGCGAATCCATTAAATAAAGTTTTCATGGAAGCAACCGATGCGGTAGGATGTGTTAGTTCTATCGAAAGGGTATTCGATAATACAGGACTTCCAGACCTTAACGTAGAAATTACAACGCCGATGGATACGGTTATCTTCGATTCATTATTGTTGATCGCATCGGCTACGGGGATGGGCGTTTTTGATTATGTTTGGGAAAATAGTGGAAATACAAGTGATACCAATTTCGTTGCGTTTTTCCCCGCTTTATTCAACGAAGCTAAAGTTACGGTGAATAATGCGAATTCTTCGGCTACTGCGGGCGTTGGCGTGTACAGTGCGGCACAACCAGGAAATGGAAATCTAATTTGTAATACCAATCTTGATATTAGCCTAGATACGATAACGGTAGCTAATCCTGATTTAATTACGGTTACCTTAGAATATCGAGCAAGTAACGGCACTATTTATCGTTCAGATGAGCTTACTCAACCAGCCGATAGCTTTTTTGATATCACGAACGTTTCTTCTTATTTTGATAATGAAAACGGAGAAACGACTAAAAAAATGACAGTTAATTTCAATTGTCCATTGAGATCAACCACAGGATTTTCGATAAACATTACTGGTGGAAGTGGCGTTATTGCCATCGCTCATCCAGAATAAATTTTATTTATAGACCATTCCATAGAAGTTGTTTTAAAACTCGAAGCGCCTAGCAGCTGTTTGGCTTTTGAAATTTGTTATCGTTCATTTTTGCACCGAAAGATAGTTGAAAAAGGACATCACAAAATCAAAGTGTTAAATTCAAACAGCTGCTTAGGCAAATATCAGGGTTTTAAAGCAACTTTGTTATTTGTAAGCGATGCTTAAAGTGATTTTGAAATCATTTTAAAACAACTTCATAATAAAAAAACGAAAAATGTAGTTATTTTTGCGGGTCAACTTATATACTTGTTGATGGTAAGACCTACTTTTGACGAAGCTTTGAAGGAAGTTTAAGCTTACATTTAATTACCGCCCAAACTAATTTAAGATGAATAAAAATAACTTGCTCTTTCAATGTACTTTTGTACTTTGCCTTTTAGCCATTAGTGCTTGCTACTTAGATGAAACGGATCCAGGAGTAGTTACGATTGAATATAGTAATTTAGGAGAATTTTATGAGGCGAAAGGCGTAGCTTTACAAACTTTTGATGAAAACTTAGACAGTGAATTAGTCATTACTGGAAAAGAAGGAACGGTGATTCGGATCGGACAAAATGATCTGATTACGCCTAATGCGACCATTGCTACGGGAAAAGTCAAGGTAGAACTACGAGAAATTTACACCAAAAGTCAAATGATTCTCTCCAATATGACAACCTCTTCGCAAGGAGAAGTCTTAGAGTCGGGTGGACAAATGTATCTTACCGTTACAAATGCTGCGGACGAAACACTTTCGCTCAAAAGTGGCGCAAACTTATCCGCCATGATGCCCAAATCTAATTCTAGTACAATCGCCAATCCTGGAGAAATGACGGCCTTCTACGGCATTGAAGATCTTGGCTTTAGTTGGATTCAGGATCAAAATGGAAGTGTTGATTTTGATTCTATTGGAGATAGCTTCAATTTGCTCACGAATCGTTTTGGTTGGATTAATTGTGATTATTTTTACCAAACTACGACGCCCAAAACAACGGTTAGATTTGGGGTTAGTCTTCCGAATAGTGCTAACATCGAAGTAGCCGCTTTCATGGTCTTTACGGACATCAACAGCGTAATGGGACTAAATTACTCGACTACGGATAAGGAATTTTTTAAATCAAATATTCCTACGAACGAATCGGTAAGCTTAATTGTAATTGGAATGGACGCCACTTCCTTTTACTTTGCACAAGAAGACATTGTTACCAGTAATAATCTCGATCTAAATTTGATGCTGAATCAAATTAGCGAAACCAGCTTAATCAATAACTTGAATAGCTTAAACTAGTGCTGGACTGTTCCGTGCATTGTAAATGTAAGTCAGGTTCAGATTCAATGCAGTAATCGCTAAAAGAAGTCTTCAAAATGAAGTATTATTTGTTTTGTAGTATACTCATTTTACTATTGCTCGTTGTCCTGACGCGCTATTGGATTCGTGATCCTGCGTTGAGTTTATTTATTCCAAGTTATACCCAACTCTCTACGACAGAAAAATTGGTTGTGCTCAGCTTTGACGATGGTCCACAGCTTCCTTGCACACCTGCGTTGTTAAATCTACTAGCGAAATACGAGGTCCGTGCTAACTTTTTTCTATTGGGTAATCAAATCGCAGCGCATCCAGAACTCGCAAAACGACTTTGGCAAGCGGGACACGAATTAGGAAATCACTCTTATCAACACGATAAAATGATTTTTAAATCCCAGCAGTTTATCGAAAACGATTTATTAAAAACGGATCAGTTATTAGCAAGCATTGGCGCGCCAGTTTCTGCCTTGTATCGCCCACCTTACGGATATAGTTTCCTCCAATTGCCACTAGTGCTCCAAAAACATCGTAAGCAATTGTGGACTTGGACGATCAATCCTCCCGCACAATATCAACTTCCAGGAAATGCGGAGAAAATTACCCAGCAAATCTTATCAGAAATTCACCCTGGGGCAATTATCCTACTGCACGATGGTGGTCGATTCGCCGATCAGGCAACGTTATTGTCTGTGGTAGAAACGGTCATTATTGACTTAAAACAGCGTGGTTACCGATTTGTAACTATCTCGGAAGGCTTACGATAAAATCTTCAAATTCCCCATGGGCTGTAGTGGTTCGGGTAAGTCCGTCTCCTCTAACATCTGTCGAATATCTCTTTCGATACCAACCGCCATCGCACTAATGGGAACATCGTTGAAAAGACCTTCAAACGGATTTTCGCTATAGTCGCCGATCATTTCCATCATCCAAAAGACCCAAGAACAGAGGACTGAAAATGGAATGGCAAACCAAATCCAACAACTTTGGTCTAGCTTTGCAAAAACGGTCAACATTCCGAAAGGGACTAAGAGGATAAAAAGAATAACAAAGAAATAATTAACGGAGGCGTACTGCCGAGGAAAAGGAAAATTTTTAATGCGCTCGGCTTTCCCCTGTAAAGTATAAAAGGTTGTAATCAATTCCTGTATTTGCAAATGTCTAAAATGTTCTAAAGTTCCTGCTTGTCGTGCTTTCATCAAATACTTAGATTGTAGGCTTAAGAGGTGAGAAGAACGATTGCCTTTACCCATCACGTAGGTATAATCTTCGGTACTGAGGTACGCTTGTAAACTCATGAACTTTTCTTCCTTAAAATCATTTTGCAGTTGCACTCGGACCCGCTGATCTCCCTTGTTGAGGTGTTCCCACGCTTTTGGCTTTCGCAATTCTAAGGCAAGTGCTCTCAGCCAAGCAACGTGGCGATGTACAATCGTTTTGCGGAGCGTTTGGAGTGTCGTTTCGCTTTGCTACTTAGTACATTGTAACATCAATTTATTTGCTTTTTGAATATGTCTTTTCGCCTCACTCTT
>JBGCFY010000313.1:0-35566 GCA_045110315.1 Saprospiraceae bacterium | reverse complement strand
CTTCCTCCTCCGTCAATTCCGCAAATATAGGAAGAGAAACGCAATGATCCGCTAAAAACTCTGATTTTGGAAAATCCCCGCGTTGATAATTTAAGTCAGCGTAGGCTTTTTGTAGATGACAAGGAACGGGATAATGTTGTCCCGTGGAAATACCTTCTGCTTTGAGGTATTCGATAAAGTCATTCTTATCCGCTACGGTAATGATGTACAAGTGGAAAACAGATTCTGCAAATTCTTGCATTTTGGGTAAGGTAACCGCAGCATTGGTAATTCCTTCGCTGTATGCTTTGGCAACTGCTCTTCTCCGAGCATTCCAATCGTCAAGGTGTTTGAGTTTAGCTTCCAAAATAGCGCCTTGAAAACCATCCATTCGCATATTGAAACCTACCTCATCGTGATAATAACGTTGCTTGCTTCCATGATTCCGCAAGCTAAAAATATGATCTCGGTACGCTGCATTGTTGGTCGAAATACCACCACCTTCTCCGTAGGCACCTAAATTTTTACCTGGATAGAAACTAAAACAAGCCATTTCTCCGAATCCACCAACCCGGGTACCTTTGTAGCGTGCGCCGTGCGCCTGCGCTGCATCTTCCAATAAAAATAAATTATGCTTTTTAGCAATTGCACTAACGGCATCGACATCAAAAGGCTGTCCGTATAAGTGTACACCGACAATTGCCTTCGTTTTATCCGTAATTTTAGCTTCAATCGCAGCGGGATCGATATTCCAATAATCATCACAATCCACAAAAACGGGCGTTGCATTGACGTAAGATACGCCCCAAGCCGTTGCTACAAAAGTATTCGCAGGTAAGATCACTTCATCTCCGGCTCCAATTCCTAGTGCTAACATCGCGAGGTGCAAGGCAGAAGTCCCGCTATTACAGCCAATCGCGTAATCGGTCTCGCAGTACTTTGCAAAATCTTCTTCGAACGAAGCTACAAAAGGACCTCCCGCAAAAGCGGTTTTGGCGATTACTGCTTTTAAGGCATGATCGACTTCTGTCGCAATTGTTTCGTATTGTCTTTTCAGGTCCAAGAATGGAATATTCATTTTCTTGGTTGCTTTTTCTTGATCCATTACTGGTGATTGCATAGGGTGAAAGTATTACTTACTGTTCTGGTAGCTCCGCTCAATTGACGGAGCAAGAACAATATTTTTTTTAAAATAAAATTAAGAAGTTTTTGAGCTTAAGACTTTTGCAGGATTTCCGGCAACTACAGCCCCCGGCGGTACATCTTTGGTTACTACACTTCCTGCGCCGATCGTAGCCCCGTCGCCAATGGTCAATCCGCACAAAATCGTTGCGCTTGTTCCAATTGAAACTTGATTACCAATTACAGTCTCGATCATTTCCCAATCTTCGTCGGTTTGCATCGAACCGTCAGTATTGACCGCTTTCGGATATTTATCGTTGATAAAAGAGACGTTGTGTCCTACAAAAACACCGTCTAATATTTTCACCCCTTCACAGATGAAAGTATGACTAGATATTTTACAATTTTTACCGATGGAGGCACCCCTTTGAATTTCTACAAAAGTACCAATTTTGGAACCATCGTCGATGGAACAGCCGTATAGGTTGACGAAATCATAAATTTTTACCTCCTCGCCTACCCTAACATTGTTGATCGATTTTTTGGGAGAATCTTCTGTGAGCAATTTCATTAGGCTACGTATTTGGGTTCAATCAATACTTCTTTTCCTTTATTAAGGATTGATTCGCTGGCAGCTTCCAGAATCGCTACGACTTCCAGACCACTATTGAAGTCTGAGACGGGCGTTGTTCCTTGCATAATCGCGTTAACGAAATCCTGTGCCATGCCACCGAGTGCTTCTTTTTGTGGTAATTTAGGAATTCTAATATCTCCCGTTCGATAATCAACAAGAATCTTATCGCGGTCACTTTCTGGTAGAACCGTATATCCTTTATCGTAGATTTTGAGTTTTTCTGTCGTTTCCAAATCATTGAAAACGATCATTTTCTTATCGCCACCAATCAACATTTGTCGAATCTTTACGGGCGAAACCCAGGAGCAATTAAAGTGGGCAATTTTATTATTTGGATAATGTAAGGTCAGATAAGCAATGTTTTCTAAATTATTCTCCGTGTGTGAGACTCCGACAGCTTGTACCGCTAAAGGTTTTTCTTCCATTAAATAATTACAAATGGAAATATCGTGTGGTGCCAAATCCCAAAGTACATTTACATCTTTTTGAAATAAACCGAGGTTAATTCGAGTAGAATCAATGTATTGCAAACTGCCTAACGTCCCATCATCAATGAGTGCTTTCATCTTCTGCACGGCGGGTGTGTACAAATACGTATGATCGACCATTAAGACCTTTCCATGGGTTTTAGCTAAAGCGATGAGGCTTTCTGCTGCTTGTACGGAGCTCGTCATTGGCTTTTCGATGAGTACATTTTTCCCGTGTTCTAAAGCTTGCTTGGCTAAAGGATAATGTGCCGAAACAGGCGTAGCAATCGCTACCGCATCTACGGAGTTATCCGCTAGGATCTCATCATAATTACTAGTTGTTTTGACGTTGGGATACGCTTTTTGCACGCGCTGTAGTTGTTGACTGCTCTGATCAAGTACATAAGCCACTTCACAATCTGGTGTATTCGCGAAATTCCGCACCAAATTTGGTCCCCAGTATCCGTATCCAATAATCGCTATTTTCATGTATAATTTAGTTTATGGTTTTTGAATTTCAAAGCCGCTGGGTAATAAAGCGGTTTTAATTCCTCTATTGTTCTTTTAAGTTAACGACTAATCTTTTTTTTTGGGCGCTCATTCTAAACTTTAAGATGATGCCGACCAACCTCAATACTTCTTTACCCACTCTCCACATATTTTTCAGAGAAGCGCCCTTACTTTCTCCGTAAGTGCGAGGAATATATTTAGATTTGATTTCTCGGGGTTGATAATTGAGGTGATTGAGTTTTGAACAGATCTCACTTTCAATCAACGAGCTCGTCAATTGCAAGTCTAATGATTGCAATACCGAAGTTTTATATACTTTGACCCAATTCACATCCTTGAGTTGTAAACGGAAGAAGGTTCGATTAAACTGTTTGTTAAAATAGGATAAGATATTGCGAAAGAAAGAATAAGTTTGATTTTCTACTCGATAGAAACAGATGTATTCTTCGAGGTCAAAATTACTAAAAGGGGCTAGTTCTGCCACTTCGAATTGTCCATCTCCGGGTACAAAAACAATATTTTCTTTAGTGCCATTGAAGTATACATCGCGAATAGAAGCACCAATTCCTTTATTTTCTGGGTGGAGGTAAGCTTTGACAAAGGCGGGATGTGCTTGTGCTAAACCTTTAATTATTTCCGTGGATCCATCCGTACTCGCGTCGTCGACGAGAATGATTTCAAAATCACAGCTGAACGATTCCAATAATTGCTTTACTTCTTCAAATACGCTTGCAATCGTCCCTTTTTCGTTAAAACAAATAATACCAATTGTCCAACTTTGCATTTAATAAATCGTTTTTTTCACGGTTTGTCTTGGGCTTGAAGGCCAAGTAATCAGGAATTTTTCATTGAAATTAGCAGGCTAACTACTATTTATCGCACTCAAGTTATTACAAAATTACAAAATATGTCAGGCTTTAGCTTCTTTTAGTTTCTTAAAATTAGATTTTGCAAGACTATTTACTTTTAAACCTTTGGCGGAAAGCCTTCTAAAGCCATACTTAGCTGCCCCATAATTTTCTTTTTTGCGCGAATTTCAATTTTCACCAAAAAAGCTAAAACGAGAAAAAAGTCGTAAAAGCCGTAGTGAGCTGATTTTATTGTGAATAAGTAGCCTTCACAGGCGATAAAAAAATATTTTACCAAAAAACAGTACCGATAACTTATGCTAAGGCTCGATTCTTGTTGAATAAATTAGAATACTTTGAAAATGAAAAAGTATCTAAAATAAAAAACTAAGATGCGTTTTGGGTAGTATCCTACTAGCATAATTAGTAGGATACTACCATTTATTGCGTATCAAGATTATTTTTTGATTATCTCGTAAATTCATTTCAACTTTAGCTTGGTATTCGCGAAATATTTTTTGACTTTTGTATGGTAAAATAAGTCAATTTACACGAAAATCTTTCACCAATAAATGTATGCCTATTTCGATCCAAGTACTTATATATTACTAATAATCATCATTTTTGTTTCAATTATCTTAATGAATATCTAGATATGTCTACAACTACCAAAGTATTACTCTCCGAGCGAATTACCCGTATGAAAGAGTCAGCTACCATCAAGATGTCAGAAATGGCTCGTAAATTGCGCACCGAAGGACACGATGTCATCAGTCTTAGCCTCGGTGAACCTGATTTTGACACGCCGCAACATATTAAAGATGCGGCAATTGACGCCTTACAAAAAGGTTATACCAAATATACGCCCGTTCCTGGTTTAGTAGAATTAAGAAAAGCGATTCAAACGAAGTTTAAGCGAGACAACAACATGGATTTTGATTTAGATCAAATTGTTGTTTCTAATGGGGCGAAGCAGTCGATAGCGAACTTAAGTCTTTCCCTGCTCAATCCTGGTGATGAGGTAATTATTTTAGCGCCATTTTGGGTTTCTTATTACGAAATCGTACGCTTAGGAGAAGGTACACCCGTCGTCTTAGCGGCAGGAATTGATCAAGATTTTAAGGTAACCGCAGCACAATTAGCGGAAGCGATTACGGATAAAACAAAACTCATTCTTTTCTCTTCCCCTTGCAACCCGACTGGCTCCGTTTATACCCACGACGAGCTGGAAGCTTTGGCAGCAGTAGTTAGCCAACATAAAGATATCTTCATTATCTCAGATGAGATCTACGAATACATTAATTTTACGGGAACACACGTTAGTATTGGAGCTTTTGATTCCGTAAAGGATCAGACGATCACCGTCAATGGATTCTCCAAAGGTTTTTCCATGACGGGCTGGCGTTTGGGATACATTGGTGCACCAAAATGGATTGCAAAAGCTTGTAGCAAAATGCAAGGACAATTCACTTCTGGCGCGACTGCTTTCGGGCAAATGGCTGGTGCTCATGCACTTTTATCCGATATGACACCAACGCACGAGATGAGAGCGGCTTTCCTTAAACGTAGAGATTTAGTCATCGAAGGCTTGAAGGAAATTCCTGGTTTTAAACTTAACAACCCACAGGGTGCCTTTTATATTTTCCCAAATATTAGCGCGCTTTTTGGTCAATCCGATGGTACACATAAAATTAACAATGCGGACGATTTTTGCGAATATTTACTCAATGTTGCGCACGTCGCCGTTGTTTCGGGTAGTGCTTTTGGTAATGATGATTGCTTCCGATTATCGTACGCCGCTTCTGAGGAGACGTTGAAAGAAGCGATTAGAAGAATTAGTGCAGCAGTTGCTAAGTTGAGTTAGGCGTAAGTAAAAATTGATTCGTAAGCTTTGATTGTTCAAGCAACGATTCGATAATATCTTAGCATAAAATAGGCGCTCATTTTACAATGAGCGCCTATTTTTATTGTGAGCGGACTCTTCTTAAATCTTTCAACTGCCACTTTTTGATATCCAAAGGTACGCTGTGCAAAAACATTAAGAGAACGGCTTCGGTTTGCCTACGGTATTTTACCGTAAGCAGCACCGTTTAGCTCTCGACTTCGTTGCGTTGTTTTAGCCATTTATTTACTGGCGAAACTGTTTTTTGATCTGCTATATAATTGAAAGACATTTCTGCAATTTTAGGCAGTAAGTGGAATTCCAAAATTCTAAAGTGATTTGATCGTAAATATTGGTGCTCAAAGGAACCCGTTGTTAGTTTCTGCCATCGTTTCATTTTCCCTTTAGGCTTCACATACATTTTCTCCGCCTCAATGGCTAAGATATCCACATCAAGTTTTTTCTTACCCGGCTGGTATTGATCAATGATTGCCACATTATGTTCAAGTAAAGCTCGAACGCGCGCAAGTTCGTGTTCGGGAAACTCGATTTTGTGCTCATTCAAGTGTAAGCGCATCAATAGTTTCACTTCATCTTCTGGATCAAAAGTCGTTCTTATTTTACGACTTAATCGTTGTTGAATTTTCTTGTAAGTCCATCGCTTGTTCGAAGCGGGTTCGATATCCAATAAGATTAACTTACCACAAGTTAGTCCATTTTGCTTGATTAAATTCATCAATTCAAAAGCGACTAGACCACCCATCGAATATCCAAAAAGGTGAATGGGCTGAGATAAATCTGTTAGTAAATCTCGAATCTCTTCGAAATAACCTACTGCGATTTCTTCAATACTTCCATGAAACCCTTCTTCTTGATCAAATCCTTTTTGTTGGGCACCAATACAATTGATATTGTAATCTTCCAAGACATTGGCTAAAGGATAATAGATAATGGAAGACCCTAAAACTGGCGGCAACATAAAAACTGTAGGCTGATGATTTTTCAAACGATTTAAAGGCAACAATAAGCCCTTCTCTTTAAATCCATTTCCAAAAATAAACTTTTCGGTGCCGTGCAATTTAATGTATTTCGCCAATTTCTCAACGGTTGGATTTTCAAATAACTTTCTGAGCGAAATTTCGAAACCTAACTCTTTTTCTAATAGCGAAACTAAGCGGGTTGCTAATAAAGAATGTCCGCCCAAATCGAAGAAATCATCTTTAATACCAACTTGTTCTATTTCCAATAAATTAGCCCAAACCAAACTGATCGTTGCTTCTAACTGATCTCTAGGAGCAACGAACGCTTGCTGAACCGCAAAAGTTTTTTCTGCATTCAATAAAGCCTTCTTATCAATTTTACCATTCGTAGTTAAAGGTAATTCCGTCAAGTTTCTAATCAAACTTGGCATCATGTAATCCGGTAATTGAGTACGCAAGAACGTTCGAATTTCCTCTTGCATATGGTCTTCGTAGGTTTCCTTCGTCGTAATGAAAGTAATCAAACTATTAAGACCATCGTGACTCTTTTTCACCAAAGCAACACACTCTTTGATCAAAGGAGATTCTAGCATTATCGTTTCTACTTCCCCTAATTCAATTCGATGACCTCTTACTTTTACTTGTTCATCTTTTCTACCTAAGAAAACAATGTTACCATCGGACAACCATTTCCCTTGATCTCCCGTACGATACAAGCGTAAATCTGGGTTGAATGGATGCGGGACAAATTTCTCTTCCGTCAAGTCTGCTCGGTTCAAGTACCCTCTTGCGACACCTGCACCACTCACGCAAATTTCTCCTTCAATATTAATTGGTAAAATTTGTAAATTATCATCCAGAATATAAACCTGCGTGTTAGACAAAGGTTTTCCAATCGGAATTGATCCCATTCCAATATCTGCAAAACTCACTTTATAGGTAGATACACAAACGGAACATTCCGTTGGACCATACGCATTATAATAGTCGGTGAAGCTTGAACATTCTACGGCATCGACAATATTAACGGCTTCTCCCGCAGTGATAATCACACGCAAAAAGGAAAGTCGTTTTTTATCCAAAATGGTCAAATAAGCAGGCGGCAACGTAACTACCGATACTTGTTTATTTTCTAAGTAGTCGACAAAGTGATCTTTATTGCTGATCGCTACTTTAGGAATCATCACCAAACTTGCTCCAGCGTATAAAGCCATGAAAATTTCGTAGACGGAAGCATCAAAAGAGATAGATGCAAACTGCAATTTTCGGTCGTGCGGTGTAATCTTAAATCGTCGAATTTGATCAAGCGCCATGTTAACATTCCCCGTATGTTCTACCATTACCCCTTTCGGTTTGCCCGTGGAGCCCGAAGTATAAATGACATACATGAGGTTGTTTGGCGAAATATCAATCGCCAAATTAGTAATTGGTAATGGAGTGATTTCATCTCGTACTTTGTCGAGTAAAACAGTAGTTATTGTAGTAGGTATGCTAAAGGCATTTTGCAGTGTTGCTTTCGTAATGGCTAAACTAACTTTAGCGTCTTCTAAAATGTAACTAATTCTCGCTTGTGGATATTCTGGGTCAATTGGAATGTAAGCTCCTCCTGCTTTTAAAACTGCTAAGATAGCAACAATCATATCTGCCGTTCGGTCTAAGCAGATAGCTACTAAGGTTTCAATTTCTACCCCTGACGTTCTTAAGTGATGTGCTAGTTGATTGGCAAGTTCGTTTAATTCCGTGTAGCTCAAGTTTTCGTGTTCCGTAATCAACGCCGTTCCCAATGGAGTTCGAGCGACTTGTTCCTCAAATAAATCTACGGCAGTTTTATCATCGGGATAATTCACTAAATTATCATTAAATTTAAACAGGATTTGTTGTTCTGTGTCAATACTAAGCATACTGACTTCGCTGATTTTCTTCGTTGGTTCCGTACTTATTTCTTCTAGCAAGGTCCGGTAATGCTCAATCATTAATTCGATGGTACTTACTTCAAAAAGATCTTTACAATATTCTACGGAGAAGCTCAAAGTATCTTCTCCCTCCATCGCACTCATACTAAGATCAAATTTGGAAACTTCGTACACTAAGTTCTCAATAGCAGAATCGTGCTGCCCCGTTGAACTCGAGCTAGGTAAATCGGGCTCAAACATCTTTTTTTCTATTCCATCAATGCCCGTTGCTTGGTGAGTGAACATAACTTGAAACAATGGATTCCGACTCATGTCTCGTTGCTTGACTACCCGATCTACAATTTTTTCAAATGGAACATCTTGGTTGTCGTAAGCGTCCAAAGTGGTTGCTTTTACTTGGGCTAATAACGCTGCTATAGTCATATTCGTCGATACCGAACTTCGAATGACCAAACTATTGACGAAGAAACCAATCAGCCCTTCTAATGCTGCGTGGCTTCGATTTGCGACTGGCGTTCCTACGGCAATATCTTCTTGATTACTATACTTATGTAGCATAACTTTGAAAATGGTCAACAATAGCATAAACATCGTTACCCCTTCCCGCTGTGCAATAGCTTTTAGGTCTTGATATATTTTTTGATCGAGATCAAAGGTAAGGTGACTTCCATTCCTACTTTGGATTACTGGTCGAACAAAATCAGTTGGTAAGTTTAGCGTTTCCATACCGGCTAATTTAGTTTCCCAGAATTGTATCTTTTGTGCAAGCACCTCTTCCTTTAAATAATTTCGTTGCCAAATCGCATAATCTGCATACTGCAAAGGCAATGGATCTAAACTTACTGCACGATTCATCATTTTACCTTGGTACAACTCAATGACTTCCTTCAACAAAATAGGATTAGACCAGCCATCCGAAGCAATGTGGTGTACAACTAACACGAGTACTTGTTGACTACCAAAGGTATCAATTAGCGTAGCGCGTAACATATAATCGCGCTGTAAGTCAAACGGTTTTGTGATGATTTCCTCCACTGTTTTTGCGACCCAATCTTCACTTCTAAAGATCGGACGTTCGAGGTAATCTAACTCAAATTGGTCTGCACTTAAAATGTTTTGATAAGCAATTCCCTCTTCTTCCGTCAATACAGTTCTCAGTACTTCATGTCGATCAATCACCATGCGTAAAACCTCGGCTAAAACTGCTTGATCTAGCTTCTTATTAAACACTTGAATAACTGGCATATGATACTGGGTACTTCCCCCTAAGCGATCAATATACCAAAGTCGCTCTTGTGCAAAAGATAAAGGTATTTTTTCTGGTCGTTCTTCTACGATAATCGGAGGTAACGTAGCCCCTTGAGCCTCCGCAGCCAAGTAGCTTGCCAAGCTTGCAATATTAGGTTTAAAGAATATTTCTCGGATGGGTAACTCTTGCGAAAATACTTGCCGAATCGCGGATACCATTCTCGTTGCCATGAGCGAATGACCTCCAATTTCAAAGAAATTATCATAAATACCTACTTGCTCAGTCCCAAACAATTCTTTCCAGATTTCTGCTAAGTCTAGTTCTATCTTATTTCGAGGTGCTACGTATTCGTTCGTCACCAAAGTAGAAACATCTGGATGAGGTAGTGCTTTTTTATCCACTTTACCATTCGTTGTTAATGGCAGCTGTTCCATTGCTACAAATAGTGCCGGAATCATGTAATCTGGCAATTGTTCTTTTAAATAAGCTTGAAGATCTTCCTTAGCGTAATGCTCATTCCCTACTAGGTAAGCCACCAGTTGGTTGGCTCCCGTCGCCATTTCTTTACTCAAAACGACACAGGCATTTACTTGTTCCGAAGCTTGGATCATGGTTTCTATTTCTCCCAACTCAATGCGGTAGCCTCTGATCTTCACCTGATCATCCATTCTTCTAAAGAATTCAATATTACCATCGTTCAACCAACGCGTTAAGTCTCCCGTTTTGTATAATTTACTGGTTGCTGCTGGATCGAGATGATTTTCCACAAAGCGTTCTTCCGTCAATTCTGGGCGATTATGGTACGCTCGAGCAACTTGGATACCACCAATGTAAAGTTCTCCAGGAATACCGATTGGGCAAGGCTTGCCATTTTTATCTAAAATATATAATTTAGTATTACCTACCGGTTTTCCAATTGGGACTTTATTAACTTCAACTTCAGCCGCTGGTATTTCCCAAGAGGTAACATCAATAGCCGCCTCCGTAGGACCATACAAATTATGCAAGGCTACGTGTGGCAATTGGCGTCTAAACGCAGCTACGTGTTGTGCCTTCAATGCTTCCCCGCTACAAAGTACCCTTCTCAGGCTTTGGCAATTTTGCACTTTTACATCGGGTAAGAAAACTTCCAGCATGGAGGGAACAAAGTGCATCGTTGTCACTTGTTCTTGCGCGATAACCTGTTGCATATACTGATTGTCCTTATGTCCTTCTGGATCCGCAAAAACAAGTTTTACTCCCGTAATGATTGGCCAGAATAATTCCCAAACGGATACGTCAAAACAGAAAGTTGTTTTTTGTAAAATGACATCTATTCCAGCTTCGAGTTGGTACTCTTCTTGTGTCCAAAATAAACGATTGACAATCCCATCATGCTGATTCATTACTCCTTTAGGTTTCCCCGTCGATCCAGAAGTATAAATGATGTAAGCCAAGTTGGTAACCTCCAAGTCTACTTCCGGAGCACTCGTAGCGCTCGCTGCAATGCGCGCCCAATCTTCGTCAAGTTCAATGGTTTGTAGACCTTCATACTTGGAGAAGGATGTTACAAACTTGTTGGTCGTCAAAGCGAATGGTGTCGCGGTATCTTCTAAAATATAATTAATCCTTTCTTGTGGATACATTGGATCGATTGGTACATACGCACCGCCGGCTTTGAGAATTCCTAAAATCCCAATCATCATTTCTAAAGATCGTTCGAGGCAAATACAAACTAAGTCTTCTTTCTCTAAACCTTGCTGTAAAAGATAATGCGCCAATTGATTCGACCGTTTATCTAGTTCCGTATAACTTAAATTTTCAGCACCAAAAACAATTGCAGTCTCTGTCGGAGTCTTAGCAACCTGTGCCGTAAATAAATCTACTAAAGTTTTATCGGTAGGATACGCTCGTTGTGTATCATTAAAATCTACTAATACTTTTTGCTTTTCGCCTGCACTCATTATATCTAAGTCACGAAGGCTTACCGCTGGCTTCGCTACTATTTCTTTCAATAGAACCTGGTAATGTTCCAGCATTCTGATAATCGTATCACCATCAAATAAATCCGTGCAGTATTCTAAACTCAGGTGTAAAGCTTCTTCTGCTTCCAGTACATTAAAATTCAAATCAAATTTCGCAATATTGTAGTCAAACTTCTCTTCCTCCCATGATTCCACAATTGCTCCGGGCAAGGTTTCTACTGGTGTCGCCTCAAAGTTACTCACTGCGTTAAATAATACTTGGAAGATTGGCGTACGACTCATATCTCTACGCTTGACTACTCGATCTACAATTTTTTCGAAGGGTACATCTTGATGATCATACGCTTCTAAGGTCGTCTTCTTTACCTCCTGTAAAAGTGTTTGGATACTTTGGTTACAATCAAGTTTTGTTCGTAGACTTACCGTATTTACGAAAAATCCAACTAAGTTTTGGATTTCAGCTTGTGCTCGATTAGCCACTGGCGAACCAATGACAATATCCTCTTGTCCCGTATATTTATGCAGCAATACTTTAAAAACAGAGAGTAATAGCATAAACATCGTTACGCCTTCTTTCTTTGCTATTTTTTGTAGCGCTCCGTATACGACTGGATCAACAGTTGTACTTTTTTGCGAACCTTTGATACTTTGCATCATCGGTCGTTGGAAATCTGTTGGTAAGTCTAGCGTTGGGAAATCTTCTAGTTTACGTTCCCAATAGTTCAACTTATTTTCTAAGACCTCTCCCGTCAAATATGCCCGCTGCCAAATGGAGTAGTCTGCATATTGAATGGCTATATCTGCTAATTTATTAGGAGAACCTTGAATTTTTGCTTTGTAAATCTCCATCAATTCATGGAAGAAAATGGGATGCGACCAACCGTCGGTAGCGATATGATGCATTACTACGATTAAGAGATATTCTTCCGCAGCAATTTTTATCAACTTCGCTCGGATCATATGATCGTTTGCTAAATCAAAGGAGGTGTTAATTTCCGTTTCAACAATTGCTTTCAATGCTTCCTTTGTAAGCTCAGGTAATTCTTTGTATTCTAATTCCCACTGGTTCTTTTTAAGGACTTCTTGATAAACTGTTCCATTGTCTTCTTGATAAACTGTTCTTAAGATTTCGTGGCGATTTACAATATCTTCCATTGCCATCCCTAAAGCTTTTGGCTCCACTTCCTTTCCTAACCGCTGCACAAATGGAATATGATAATGGGTACTTCCTTCAAGCTTATCAATAAACCATAAACGTTCTTGCGCGAAGGACAATGGTATTTTTACAGGACGATCTTCGATGCGATCAATGACAGGTAATTCACTCGTTCGTTCTTTAGCACTAATTAAGTGCGCTAAAGTAGCGATGTTGGTATTTTCAAATAATTCTGTAATCTTTAGATCAATATGCATTTCCTTCCGAATCTCAGCAGCAACTTTAATCACTAATAAAGAGTGTCCACCCAATTCAAAGAAATTATCCTTTGTTCCAACTTTTGTTAGTCCTAAAATATCTTTCCAAATACAAGCAAGTTTTTCTTCCACTTCGTTGCTGGGGGCTACGTAAGTTTTATTTGAAAATGCTGCCAGTTCCGGTTGAGGTAATTGTTTCCGAGCAACTTTCCCATTCGTATTAAGCGGAAAGCGTTCCATTGGAATCATCAGCGCAGGAATCATGTAATCCGGTAATTTCGCTTGCAACGCTTCCTTTAAGACTTCTTTATCAAAACTTCCAATTGGAATGAAGTAAGCAACTAATTGCTTCAGTCCATGCTGATTGGCGATTGCGACTACCGCACAGTCTTGAACTAGCGAAGAGGCTTGTATGGCAGCTTCGATTTCCCCCAGTTCAATTCGGAAACCACTCAACTTAATTTGTGCATCCTTACGACCTACAAATTCAATTGTTCCATTGGCTAACCATCTTACTAAATCACCGGTTCGATACAGGCGATCAAATGCTCCAGTATCGTATGGATTGGGAATGAATTTTTTCGCGGTCAACGCTTCATCATTCAGATAGCCAATCGCAAGACCGGGACCAGACAAACACAATTCGCCATAACAACCTTTGGGAGTTAAATGGATAGAATCATAGTTCAGCACATACGCTTTCGTATTGCCAATCGGTTTACCAATAACGTTTAAATCTAAATCAAGATCGCTCCGTTGATCAATTCTATTCGTAGTTGCAAAAGTTGTAGATTCCGTAGGGCCGTAACCATTGATAAAACTTAGGCCTGGATACGTTGATAAAAGTAAAGCAACTTTCTCTGGAACGATGCTATCTCCACCCGATAAAATAACGTCAAGCCCCGCGAATAACGCCAAGCAATTATCAACTGCTAAGTGAAACAAACCTGCCGTTAACCATAGCGTATTTACACCTGTCGCTTTCAATTCTGCCGCAATTTCGTCTAAAGTTTTTGCTTGAGGACTACTGACCACCAAAGTACCTCCTTTGAGTAGCGCGCCCCATATTTCAATCGTCGAAGCATCAAATGCTAAAGGAGCATACTGATATAAAACCGTCGTATCCTCTAAAAATCCAAGACTAGGGTTGAAGACCAACCGCACCACGGATTGATTTTTAATCAATACACATTTAGGTTTTCCTGTGGATCCAGAAGTGAACAAGGCATAGAGTAAGCTATCAGCATTCGTCGTTCTAGCTAACGTAGTTGTAGCAAGCTTTTCAATTTCAGCCTTTTCTGCTGTTATCGCTACAAATTCAATTTTTCGCTCCGCTGCAGCTTGTTGTAAACTTGCCGATAACTCCTCCTCCAAGTTATTTGTTAAAATCAAACTCGGCATTATATCATCCAGAATCTGTGTTATTCTAGCATTTGGCTCCTGAGTTGCAATCGGTACGTAAGCAGCACCTGCCTTTAAGATCGCTAATAAACTGACTACCATTTCAACAGATCGATCCAAACACAAAGCAACCATTGATCCTGTAGTCACTCCTTTTGCAACGAGGTAATGCGCTAACTGATTAGCACGTTCTTCTAAGGCTTGGTAACTGAGTGTTGTTTCTCCAAATTGTACGGCAGTATGATTAGCACTTTTGAGTGCTTGTTTTTCAAATAAATCTATCACACTTTCCGTTGCTGGATAGCTAACTACTACCCGATCATTCCTTGCTAATAAAGCTGCCTGCTCTTCGGCTCCAACCAAAGCGAGTTCCGCCAATTTCACCTTTGGATTAGCAATAACCGAAGTCAATAATAATTGGAAGTGCTCCATCATTTGTACGATGGTTTCTTCTAAAAATAAATCAACGCAGTACTCCATGCTGAAGGAAAGTTCATTTTTCGCTTCGACGACTCCAAAAGTAAGGTCAAATTTCGCAATGTCATAAGCAAAGAGTTCCTCACTTAAAAGCTCCGCTTCTTGCTTTGGTGAATTCGCTGCAAATAGGTCCTCCGAAAGTATTTCTGTTATATTTTCGTAAGAAAACATCGTTTGAAAAATTGGCGTTCGGCTTCTATCTCGCTGCGTTAAAACTTGATCTACGATTTTTTCAAATGGTACATCTTGGTGATCGTAAGCTTCTAAAGTCGTTCGTTTGACTTGTTGCAAAAATTCGTCAAAACTTAATACTTTACTTAAGTCCGACCGTAGTGCTAAAGTATTTACAAAGAAACCGACTAAGGCTTCTACTTCACTTTGAGTACGATTCGCAATTGGACTACCGACGGTAATGTCTGATTGCCCTGAATATTTGTGTAACAAGAGTTTAAAACTGGCAAGTAGTAACATGAACATCGTTACCCCTTCTTGTTGAGCCACACTTTGTAAACCTTGAATTAGTTTTTTATCTAAGGTCAGGAAATAACGAGCCCCAGCATTACTTTGCGTAGCAGGTCGTTTAAAGTCTGTTGCTAATTGTAAGACTTCTAGGTCTTGTAATTTATTTTTCCAATAGGCTAATTGATCGTCCAGCACAGTACCTTCCAAATAGGAACGTTGCCAAATGGCATAATCTGCATATTGTACGATAAGTGGCTCTAACTTAGGGGATAAATTTTGTGTCTTAGCTTTGTAAGTCTCCATCAATTCATGGAAGAAAATTGAGTTTGACCAACCATCCGTTGCAATGTGGTGCACGACTAAAACAAAGACATAGGCTGTTTCAGAGATCTTGATAATTTGTGCCCTGATCATATGATCCTGAGACAAATCAAACGCAGTATTAATTTGTGCTTTTACAATTTCTTGTAAGTCTTCTTTCGCAATCCCTAATTTTTCTTCGTAGTCGAGTTTCCATTGATCTTTTGGTAATACGGTTTGATAAACTGTACCATTGTCCGCTTTAAAAACGGTTCGTAAGACCTCATGTCGATTCACGATATCTTTAATCGCCATTCCTAATAACTTAGGATTAATATCTGCTCCCAGAAGATTTACACTCGGTACGTGATAGTGAGTACTACCCTCTAATTGATCAATAAACCATAATCGTTCTTGTGAAAAAGATAAAGGTATTTGCGCGGGACGTTCTGTTACTTTTATTTCTGGCAATAAAGCCGTTGTTTCTTTTGTTTCAATAAATTCAGCTAACGTAGCGATCGTAACGTATTCGAATAAATCAGTAATTCCTACTTCAACGTCCATTTCTTTACGGATCGCGGAAACTACTTTAATCGCCAATAAAGAGTGACCACCTAGTTCAAAGAAGTCATCTAAGATACCAATTTGATCTAGCTCCAGAATATTTTTCCAGATCACAGTCAACTTTTCTTCTACTTCGTTTCGTGCCGCTACAAATTCCGTTTTGACCATACTTGATAAGTCCGGATTTGGTAAAGCTTTTTTATTAATCTTACCATTTGCGGTCAAAGGTAATTCTTCTAACTCCACCATGATGGTTGGCACCATGTATTCTGGTAAATGGCTTGATAAGAAACGTTGAACCTCCACTTTATCAAAATCTTCGGCAGGAACCACATAAGCCACCAATCGTTTTGTTCCTGCATTATCTGCTTGCGCAATGACTACGGCTTGATCTACCCGTGGATTTTTCGTCATCATTTTTTCGATCTCTCCCAACTCTACTCGATACCCTCGAATCTTTACCTGATTGTCTACCCGACCAATAAAATCAATATTTCCATCTGCGCGCATACAAACCAAATCTCCCGTTCGGTATAAACGATCTGATAATTCTGGATGGAATGGATTAGGGATAAACCGTTCTGCTGTTTGTTCTGGTAAGTTTAAGTATCCTTTTGCGACCCCTACACCACCAATCAATAGTTCACCAGGTACACCAACGGGACAAAGGGCATTGTTGGCACCAACGATGTAGACCGAAGTATTAGAAAATGGTCTTCCTATGGGTACATTGTTATAATTATGATGTAAATCAACACGGTGCAATAATTTACCAATCGTGGTTTCTGTCGGTCCGTAATGATTAATAATCTCTAGTTGATCATTTACTGATTTGATTCTATCAATTAATGCTACTGGTAATTTTTCGCCGCCAAAAACGATGGTTCGATTCGGTAATAACAAGCCATTATCCGTTTCTAGTGCCCGCCAGTGAGAAGGAACAATTTTGATACAATCAATCGGGTTATTGGCAAAGTATTCCTGAATTAAAGGAGCACTCGTAAGCATATGCTTAGAGAAGATATGCAAACTTCCTCCTGAAGCTAATGCTCCGTACAGGACTGTATTTCCTAAGTCGGCAGACATCGTAGACATCAAACCAAAATGACGACTTCCTTGAATATCAACGGCATCAAAAAGTCCAGCAACGTAATCCACTAAGTTTCGGTGCGTAACGAGCACGCCTTTCGGTAAGCCCGTTGATCCAGAAGTATAAATTACGTAAGCGGTGTGATCTGGTTGCAGTGCGACGGAAGACAATTCTTCTGGTTCAACAGCTTCCAGATCATCTAATTGAATGTCAATGGAGAAAATTGCTAACTCCAACTCTATCACATCAAATAAACTCTCTGACTGAATAATAATCGCTTTGACCTTCGTGTCTTTAATAATGAAGGTTTTACGATCCATTGGATATGCCATGTCAATCGGCACGTATGCTCCTCCCGCTTTCATAATCCCTAGCATAGAGACAATTGTCAAGGCAGACGTTTCCATCATAATACCGACTAAGTCATCAGGCTGGATTTGATATTGATCAATCAAGTGTTTCGCCAAGCGATTCGCTTGATCGTTTAGTGCTTCGTAAGAAATTGATTTCCCTTCAAAAATCAATGCGGTGTGCTTAGGATGCAGAGCCGCTTGTTCTTCAAAAAGGTCTACAATCGTTTTCGTTGCAGGGTAAGGAATATGATGTTGCGTAAATTCTTCTAATAAAGTTGTACGCTCCACTTCTTTCATCATTTCAATATCTGCGACCTTAGTGGTAGCATCCCGTACAACTCCTTCCAAAATACCACGGAAGTGTGTCATCATTCTTTCCATTGTCGTAGGTAAGAATAAATCAGTACAGTACTCTACATTAAAATCTAGCCTACCTTTACCTTGAGTGATAAAGAAAGAGATCTCAAATTTGGAAGCATCGTAAGTCGCCGCTTCTTCCGTTAGTTTTACCCCTGGAAGATGTTGCATCGATACTTCTTCTTGATTTTGTAAAACCAAAAGTACTTGAAATAATGGACTACGACTACGATCACGTCCTTTAATAACCTTATCTACTATTCTCTCGAACGGAACGTCTTGATTAGACAATGCTGCTGCCACAGTCATTTTTAGCTGAGCTAAAAAACTATTGAAACTTGGATTTCCACTCAAGTCAGAACGCATCGTTAAAGTATTCACAAAAAATCCGATGAGTGGTTCCATTTCCTTTTGTGTCCGATTGGCTACGGAACTACCAACAGCAATATCTTCTTGTCCAGAATAGCGATACAGTAAGACTTTCAAGACTGCCATTAGGAGCATATACATCGTTACCCCTTCCTTCGCTGCCAATGCTTCTAATGCCCTTACCAGTTCGGAATCAAGCGTATAATTCATACTTGCTCCACGATGACTTTGCAATGCTGGTCGAGGAAAATCTAAAGGAAGTTGTAAAGGCTCTACATCCGCTAGTTGCCGTTCCCAATACTTCATCTGCCCACTGAGCGTTTCTTCGTTTAAGTAGGCTTTCTGCCAAATTGCATAATCTGCATATTGAATTTCTAAGTCGGCTAATTGCGGGCTTCGATTTTCTTTTAGCGACTGATAGAATTCCGTTAATTCTTCCACAAAAATTTGAATGGACCACGCATCTGCAGCAATATGATTTATGACCGTTACTAATTGATAGGAAGTAGCTGATCGCTGATATAAGGTAGCTCGAAGACCATGATCTTCCGATAAATTAAACGGTTTCATGATCTCGGCTTCCGCTAATTCTTTGAGTGCAGTCGCCTTGAATTCATCGCTTTTAAGTACCGTTAATTGCCAAAGGTTCTTTTCCAGAATAAATTGAGAGCCAACTCCATTTTCCTCTCGGTAAATTGTCCGTAAAACCTCATGTCGATTTATAACTTCTATAAAAGAATATTCTAAACAATCTACATCTAAAGCACCTTCAAAGTTTAGGATAATTGGCATATGGTAATTCGTTCCACCGCCCATTTTATCGATAAACCACAACCGCTCTTGCGCGAAAGATAAAGGAATATGATTTGTTCTTTCTTGTTTAGTAAGCGCAGGCAAGAGTACTTGGGTTGCATCCACCAAAAGATGATTTGCCAGAAGTGCAATAGTAGGATTCGCAAATAAATCTTTAACCGCTAGATCTAAGTTCATTTCTTTACGAATCGCAGCGACCAACATTGTTACGAGGATCGAATGACCTCCCAAGTCGAAAAAATCATCTAATACGCCTACTTTTTCTACCTTTAATAAACTTTCCCAAATTTGCACTAACTGCGTTTCCATTTCATTGCGAGGAGCAAGATATTTTCCTGTAGACAAACTAGAAAAGTCTACCTCGGGCAAAGCTTTTTTAGCTAACTTGCCATTTGCATTCAAGGGAAATTCCGCTAAGGGTACCAAGACAGATGGAACCATGTAACTTGGCAGTTTAGTTTTTAAACTTGCTAAGGTAGTTTCTTGATCGTAATCCTCATTAGGAATTAAATAGGCAACGAGTCGCTTATTGTTAGAAGCATCGACTTTCGTTAGGACAATACAATCTCGTACACTTGATATTTCTTGCAAGCGCATGGTAACCTCTCCCAACTCAATTCGGTGTCCTCTAATTTTGACTTGTGCATCTTTTCGACCAATAAATTCTATATTTCCATCTGGCAACCAACGAGCCAAATCTCCCGTTTTATAAATTCTAATTGGCGGTCGTGTTTTTATTTCAAATTGAACAAACTGCGCTTCCGTTAGCGCTGCCTGATTTAAATAATCAATGGCCAAACTTGCTCCTCCAATACATAATTCTCCAATCGCACCACGAGGAACCAAATTACCGCAATCATCTAATATATAAATCGAAACATTATCAATCGGTTTTCCAATCGGTGGATTTCTAAATTGGTCCTCCTCCGTCAATTCGTAACAAGTGGTAACAACGGTGTTTTCCGTCGGACCATAATTATTAATAATCCGATAATCCAAGTTGCTGGTATCTAATGCTCCTAGGCGATCTCCTCCTGTTAATAAACATTCCAGCACCAATTTTCTATTTTGAGAAAGTCGTACAAATTCTGGCACTAAGGCAGTTGCCATAAAACTGTGCGTAATCTCGTTTGCCTGGTAGAAATTCAATAACTTTTCTAACGATAAACGATCTTCATTATTAACAATATAAATACTTGCACCAACGGATAAGTATGGCCATAATTCCCAAACCGAAGCGTCAAAACCGACCCCTGCCATCAAGGTTGCTTTACTTTGATCGGAGACTTTATAGTACCGTAAGTGCCAGTGTACCAGATTCAATAAAGCTGTAGGGTGAATTTGTACGCCCTTAGGTTTTCCAGTAGAACCAGAAGTATAAATAACGTAAGCAACTTGAGTCAAGGATAAGTCAACTGTTAATTTTTCCGTTTTTTGGGCTGCAATTTCTTTCGCATTCTTAGCGAAGTCAATCAATTCAGGCGCATCTTCAGTTTGTAATATTTCAATTTTTTCAACTAAAGTTTCTGAACCTATCAAACAACTACAGCCAGCATCTTCAAGAATATAATTAATTCTTTCGGCCGGATAAGCTGGATCAATCGGAACATAAGCGGCACCTGTTTTCATGATGCCAAGTAACGCAATGATCATTTCAATAGAACGGTCCATACAAACCGCTACCATTGTTTCCGTCTGCACACCTTTCTGTTGTAGATAATGTGCTAGTTGATTAGCCCGTTCATCGAGGACTTGATAGGTACAAGTCGCTCCATCAAATTCTAATGCAAGCTGCCCTGGTCTTTGTTCTGCTTGCCCTTCAAATAATTCGACGACATTTTTGGTAACAGAATATGGCACCGTCGTTTCATTAAAAGTAAAGAGCAGTTCGTTTTCCTCGGCAGCGCTCAATACGGACAAATCGTGTAATCGAGATTGTGGTTGTGCAACGACTGCCTGTAATAATCGCTCAAAATGTGTCATCATGAGCGTTATCGTGCTGGGTAAAAACAAATCAGAACAGTACTCGATATACGCTTCCACACCGCTCTCCGATGCGGCTAAGTTAAAACTCAAATCAAACTTTGAAGTACTATTCGTAGCGTTTTCTATCAACTCGTACTTATTAGCTGTACTTCGCTTAAAGTTCTCGTCCAATAATCCGTCGATGCTTGTTCCGCTTTCCTTTTCCGTGTAAGTAAATAAGACTTGAAAAAGAGGACTACGGCTCCTATCTCGTTGCTCAATAACTTGGTCAACAACTTTTTCGAAAGGTACATCTTGGTGATCGTACGCTTCTAAGGTCGTTTGTTTAAGCTGAGTCAAAATTTCTCTAAAACTCGGATTTCCAGCAAAATCAGATCGAAGCGTAACCATGTTGACAAAGAAACCAATCATGGATGCTACCTCCACTTGTGTTCGATTGGCAATAGGAATACCGATGGCGATATCGTCTTGTTGCGTATATTTATAAAGTAAAGTTTTGAAACTCGTAAGTAACAACATAAACATCGTTACACCTTCCGCTTGAGCTAAGTCTTCCAACGCTTGCATCAAGTCAGGGTCAAGTTGAAAGCGCAATTCGTGCCCATTCATACTTTGAATTGCTGGTCGATTAAAATCAGTTGGTAAATTTAGCGTTTCTACGCCCGATAATTTATTTTCCCAATAGGCTAATTTTTGATCAAGTAATTCACCAGACAAATACTTTCTTTGCCAAATTGCATAATCCGCATATTGCAAGGTCAATGGAGCTAAAGCAGGTGTTTCTCCTTTTCCTTTAGCTTGGTACAAGCTAAATAATTCTTCAAATAAGATCGGCTCTGACCAACCATCCGATGCAATGTGATGAACCACTACAACAAGTAAGTACCGATCCGCAGTTACTTTGTATAAGGTAGCCCGTAGCGGATGGTCTTTTGTAAGGTCGAATGGTTTTGCAACTGCCTTTTCAATTTGTGTTGCTAACTCTGCTTCTGTATTTTCCAATACTTCCTCGTAGCCTAAACTCCACTGATCTTTCTCTAAAATGATTTGACCAACTTCCCCATCCACAGTTTGAAAAACAGTTCGCAATACTTCCTGTCGATTAATAATTTCGTTTAAAGCATAGGCTAATCGTTCGCGATCTAGATCAGCACCGAACTCCTGTAACATTGGCATATGGTAGGCTAAGCTACCTTCGAGTTGGTCAATAAACCACAACCGCTCCTGGGCATAGGACAATGGGATTCGAGCTGGTCGTTCTTGTTCACTGATAGCAGGTAAAACGGTACAATCAGATACTTCTTCCAAAAGTATCGCAAGATCTGTGATGGTTGGTTTTAAGAAGATCTGTCTGATCGGAACTTCTTTTTGGAAAACTTTACGGATTTTAGTTACGACTCGAATAGCCAATAGAGAGTGTCCTCCCAAATTGAAGAAATTATCTTCTATTCCTACCTGCTCTCGTTCTAATACTTCTTTCCAAATTACTACTAATTTTTCTTCTGTCTCATTCCTTGGAGCAACAACTTTCCGAAGACTTTGATGGGCTACCCTATCCGTTGCTAAAAATATTTTATGTAACGCTTTATTGTCAATTTTATCACTAAGGTTGACGGGCAATTTTTCCAAGAATAAATAATGCTGAATTTGCATATGACTCGGCAAAGTCCGCTGCACTTCTAGCTCCAATTCCTGCTCTAAAAATTGGAGTGCATCTGTATCTGTCGTTAGACTAGACAATTTTGTTGGATCAGCTACGATGAAAGCCACCAATAAAAGTTCTTTTGAGTTTGCTTGCTTGATTACCGTAATATGAGCCTCCTTCACCACAGCATTTTTCCGCAAGAAAAATTCAATCTCTCCAAGTTCCACTCGATTCCCTCGAATTTTCACTTGTCGATCTACTCTTCCTAAGAACTCTAAATTCCCATTTGGTAACCATCGTCCTAAATCACCCGTTTTGTATAAAGTATTGCCAAGCGTTCCCGTATATTGATTCTTGATAAAACTCGCTGCTGTTAGTTCAGGCATTCCTAAGTATCCACCACCAACACCAATGCCAGAAACACCTAATTCACCGGGTACACCAATCGGACATAATTTCCCTTGGCGATCCAAGACGAACATATTCATATTCGCTAAGGGTCTACCAATCGGAACGCGTTGTGCTTCAGCACTCAACTTGGCAGTAACTTCATACTGAGTAACATCATCCGATGCTTCGCAAGGACCGTAGGCATTTAAGATCCGAACGTTAGCAAATCGACCTTTCCATTCCTTGACCAACTCTACGGACACTTCTTCTCCAGACATCATAATCCACTGTAAATCGAGTAACGTTAAATCTGGTGCTTGTTCCTTCGCGTATTCCAATAATCCCCAGACATAAGACGGTACAAATTCTACGATATCAATCCGTTCCTTGTTCAATAGATTGTATAAGAAACGATAATTGAAGAGGTCATATTTCTCAACGATTACAACTGCACCACCTTTTAAGAGTGGACTCAAAATTTGCCAAACAGAAATATCAGAACCAATTCCCGCACTTTGTAAAAAGCGGAAACCGTAGGCTAAATCTAACGCTTTGTACTCTGCCAAAATATGGTTTAAGGCACCGTCGTGTCGGGTAATCGCACCTTTCGGTTCTCCCGTAGAGCCCGAAGTATAAAGTACGTAAGCCCGACTATCCATTTGGTTTTGGTTGGCAACGTTCGTAATGGCATTGGTCCCAACCACCAGCTTATCTCGCATAATCAAATCTAACGGAGCGTCAAAACCTTGACGTGCTTCTGTATGGCATTCATCAAGGAATAAGACTCCTTTTTCTGGCCAAATTTCCAACGCTTGTAATAATGGTGTCGTGCTGATCATCCATGGCAATTCGCTCGTTGCCATCATTTTCCCAATACGCTCTGGTGGATTTTGAGTATCCAAGGCAACGTATACTGCACCCGTTTTGAGAATTGCTAAAATACTCGCTACTAATTTAGGACTTCGATCTAAATAGACCCCGACTAAATCTCCCGTTTCTACGCCCATTGTTTGGAGTGTATGACCAAGCTGATTAGCGTACGCATTGAGCTCAGCATAAGACCATCTTTCTTCTCCGTAGACGACTGCTTCCGCGGTACCATTCGCTGCTGCAATCGTTTCAAATCTTACGTTGATGGGTAAATCATTTTCTAAATCTACAGCTCCTTCGTTGAACCAAACACCTAGGTCGTTCGCTTGTTCTCCGAGAAGAATTTTTTCCTCTACTTCAGATAACAGTGATAAGTCTTTTGTTTTGAAATCAGGAATCATTTGCTCCACCAACTCAAAAACATCTGCCAGTACCGCTGCGAAATGATTTTGAATCATCGTCCCCACATCGTCTGATAATAAGTTACTATTATAATTAAAATTAATACTTAATGCTTCGGTGATATTGATGTTTAACGTTAGTAAATAGTTTGTATTTTCTTCGATACTCATCTCTCCGAGTTCTAGTGCCCATTCAGTCTTGAATATATCTCCCATTGGATAACTTTCCAAGACTAAGATGCTATCGAATAAGTCTCCTTGTAGTCCATTCCACTTTTGGATATCAGATAAACTAGTATGTTGATACTCCATCGCAGCGACTAAATTCTCCTGTACCTCCGATAAAAAGGATAGCAAATTCTGATCTTTCTTGAAGGTAGCTCTAAGGGGCAAAGTATTGATAAACAGCCCCACTTTTTCATCCGCTTCCGTTAATTCTGGTGGTCTTCCAGATACCGTTAAGCCAAATACAACATCTTCTGATTCGGTGTACTGAGATAATAAATAAGACCAAATTCCCGTAAATAAGGTATTTAAAGTTAGACCTTGCGTTTGCACGAATTTCTTAAGTCGATCCAAATCCGTAGTCGAATAATTTAAGAACAAGTTCTTGAATTCACCCAATCCTTTATTTCGGTCAAGCGTTGTTCCAACGAACGGCAACAAGGTTTGACTATCAAACCCAGCTAGGTATTTTTTCCAAAATGTTTCTTCTTCGTAGCGATCCTTTGACTGTATATACTTAATATAAGTTTCGTACGCATCTTCTTTTCCTAAATCTATTGCTTGTCCGTTGAGTGCTGCTTCGTAAGTAGTAAACAATCCTCCGAAAACAATAGGCATGGACCAACCATCTAAAATAATATGGTGGAATGTCCAAACCATTTTGTAAGCTTCTTCCCTCGTCTTAAGCAAATTAATTCTTAAAAATGGTGCAGTCTTAAAGTTGAACCCTTGCGCTCGGTCAGCTTTCACAAACGCCTCAATCGCTTCAGTTTGTTCCGCTGTTTCCAAGTCGCTAAAATCAAAAACTTCAATTGGAATTTGCACATTTTTCATTACGCATTGTACAGGCACGTTAAGTTCATCATAGAAAATAGCCGTTCTAAGAATACTGTGCTTGGCGAGTACTTTTTCCCACGCAGAACGTAATAATCCCAAATCAATTCCTTTTGGTAAATCAATGATATACTGTTCTGTATAGGCATTAGATAATTCATCAAACAAGTGATGAAATACCATTCCTTCCTGAATCGGACTCAATCGATAAATATCCGTAAACTGATCCTTCATCAATTGACCATCTGCCATCTCCGTCGCTAAAAATATTTCAAATTCCGCTTGACTTACAAGAGGTGATAGACCATAATCAGACACGGTTTTTTCAGTTTGCAATTGTGCTTTACAGTGTTCAATCAGTATGGTCAAGTGATCAAGATAATCTTTCGCTAAGCCTTCAATAGTAGCCGCTTCGTAAGCCGTAGTAGAATAGCTCCAAGTCAAACTCAATTGTCCTTTTGCAACCATACCATTTAATTCTAAACCAGCCAACATACGACTCATTGGTGAGGTCATTGCACCACTAGATTCAAATGCTTCCTTCAGTCTTCCCGCCTCTGACATTACATTATCTACTTGTCCCAAGTAGTTAAAAATTAAATTCCAAACATTTTTGGACAGTCGAGATCTCGTTGCTGAGTCAGGGTGTGAGTAGCGCAACAAACCGTAAGTCATCCCCTGATCTGGAACACTACGCAATTGTTCTTTGACCGATTTGATAAAGCCTCCAGTAGAAAGCGTGGTATCGGCGGATAACAAAATTGGATAGAGGTTAGTGAACCAACCTACTGTATTGGTCGTATCTAAAGTTTTTGACAAATCTGCTCGCCCGTGTCCTTCTCGTCCAATGATAATGCTTTCTTGCTGCGACCAGTTGGTGATCGTTTGTACTAAAGCACTCAGCAGAAGATCTTCAATTTCGGTATGATATGCTTGACTTACTTCTTTTAAAAGTTGAGTCGTCCGTTTTTCATCTAAACTTAGCGTAAACTCTGCGCGATCTTTAATGAATCTATCTTCCGTTTTTTCCGTTTTTTTATCGGTAGGTAAAGCTTGATAAGCTTCCGTTAGACCAAGCCAATAGTTAGTTTGCGCGAGACTGGTATCACGCTTAATGTAAGTTTGTAAGAAAGCAGACCAATCCCTGAAGGAACTACTCTTCAAGCCTAAATCAATTGGTTGCTCTTTTGCTAAAGCTTCCATCGCTACTTCAAAGTCTTCTACTATGATTCTCCAGGATACTCCGTCTACGACTAAGTGATGGGCAACGAAAAACAAGCGATCAGCAGCAATGCTCGCGGGTGTTTTAATCAATATTAATTTCATCACTTCGCCGGTCTCTAACTGAAGACTAGTTTGGTGACGATCACAAATCGCTGTAATCTGCGCTGCTATATTGGTAGCCGTTTCCTCAATGACTTCTACGACTAATTCAGGAATTGTATCTTGATAGTTTTGCTTCCAACCTTCGTCCGTTTGCGTATAGCTTAACCGTAAAGCGTCATGTTGTTGAACAATCGCATGCAGCGCTTTTTCTAAATGAGTCGCTTTCGTTTCTTTGTTGATTTCTAGGAGAATTGCCTGATTATAATGAGCGGTGCCATCATATTTATTTTCGAAAAAATGTTGTTGAATAGGTAACATCTCAACGGCTCCGCGTAAAGGTCCTTGTTCCGCGACAATTACTTGGCTAGGTAAATTTGTCAACTCTGATAAGCCAGCGATAGTTTGCTTTTCAAATACATTTCGTGTAGTCAATTGATATCCTAATCGTTTGGCTTTACTCACCAATTGAATAATGATAATTGAATCTCCACCAAGTTCGAAGAAATTATCGTGTATGCCCACTTGCGGAACATTGAGTAACGCTTTCCAAATTTTAGCGAGCTCGTATTCCGTTTTGGTTCTTGGCGCAACATATTCACGCGAACTGAGATCTACCAATGCGGGATCGGGTAATGCTCGATAATTAATTTTACCATTCGCCGTTAAGGGAATCTTCTCAATTTCCATCCAAACGGAAGGAATCATATAATCTGGTACGCGCTCGCCTAAAGCCTTTTGAAGGGCTACTTTATCGTATGCTTCTCCAGGAACTACGTAAGCGATGAGTCGCTTATTTCCACGTTCATCCGCTTTGGCACGAACTACGTTGGCCTTGATTAGCGAAGATGCTGCTAGTGCTAATTCTATTTCATTCAACTCAATCCGATATCCTCTAATTTTAACTTGGTTGTCAATTCTGCCTTTGAAGATGATATTTCCATCTTTTTGCATTTGCACCAAATCACCCGTACGATAAAGTCTAGCTCCTGCTACTTCACTGAAAGGATTAGGAATAAATTGAAGCTCCGTTTGTTCTGGTAAATTAAGGTAAGCTTTAGCAAGTCCATTACCACCAATCAATAATTCTCCGGGAACACCGATTGGACATAAGCTTTGTGCTTCGTTGACAATGTAAATCTCGGTATTGGCAAAAGGTTTACCAATTGGAATCTGCAAGTAATCTTGTTCGAAGTCTACTTGATATAAAAGCTTTCCAATGGTCGTTTCCGTAGGACCATAATGATTAATTACCGTGAGTTCAGGTGCTACAAATTTGATTTGATTGATCAAAGAGACTTTTAATTCCTCTCCACCAAAAACAATCATTTTAGCAGGTAACAACAACTGGTCGTCGAGTGCCAAAGCTTGCCAATGCGAGGCTACTATTTTGATACAATCTATTTTATTTTCTACAAAGTACTGTTGCATACCCAAGGCATCCGTCAACTGATCTTTTGTAAATAAATGTAAACTACCGCCACTCGCTAAAGCACCAAATAGAACAGTATGCCCTAAGTCTGCGGTCATCGTTGACATCAAACCAAAACTTTCACAAGCTTCAATCTCCGTTCGATCAAATAGGCCGAATAAATAATCGGATAGATTTTGATGGGTTAGCATTACCCCTTTAGGATTTCCAGTAGAACCAGAAGTATAAATAACGTAAGCTAAATCTTCGCTCGTTAAATTCGTAACTGGTTTCTCCTTAGATTCCTCGGCAAAGGTGGTCCAGTTCCGATCTAATAATACGAGTGCCGTTTGCTTTGTCGGTTTAAAAACTGACGCTCCGGACGTAGCGATAGTCAATAGTAATTTTGCCTGCGTATCTTCTAAAATATAAGCGATGCGTTCTTCAGGTAATTCAGGATCAATTGGCACGTAAGCCGCTCCAGCTTTTAGCACGGCTAAAATACCGAGCACCATTTGGTCTAACGCTCTCTTAAATCCAAGCGCCACGATTTCATTCTCTTTTACGCCTTGCTTTCTCAAGTTGTTCGCTAACTGATTCGCTCGCTCGTTCAACACTTGATAGCTCATCTCTTGTCCACCAAAAACCAAAGCTGTTTGTTCTGGTACACGTTGAACTTGTTGTTCAAAAAGATCAATAAAGTTTGTTTCAGCCGAATGGCTCACAACACTCCGATTGAGTACCGTACGCAACTGATGTTCCGTTTCAGTGGGTAAGATATCTAACTGTCCAATCGGGGCAGTATTTTTTTCGACGATGCTAGTTAAGATCTTTTCAAAACTTAGCATCATTTTTTCAATTGTCTCGGGCAAGAATAAATCGCTACAATAGACCAATTCAAACTCAATTCCCTGATCTTTTTCATTCGCATAAAGCGTAAGATCAAAGCGAGAAACATCATAGTCAAATTCTTCCTTAAACAAACTTAACGTAGCTTCTTCTGTTCCTTTATTTTCTGGTGTATTCTGTAAAACAAAGAGCGATTGAAATAAAGGCGTCCGACTAATATCTCGATTCTTGGCAACACAATCTACAATTTTCTCTAAGGGGACTGCTTGATTAGAATAAGCGTCCAAAGTAGTTTCTTTTACGCTTTGTAGTAAACTATTGATACTTGGATTACCACTCAAGTCACTCCGTAATGCTAAAGTATTAATAAAGAATCCTACCATAGATTCAAGGACTGCTTGACCTCGATTGGCGACTGGCGTACCGACGCAAATATCATCTTGACCACTATAACGATATAGTAATATTTTGAAGGCCGATAAGAGTACCATGAATAAAGTTACCGCTTCTTTTTTCGCTAAAGTATTTAACTCCGTTTGTAATGCTTCCTTAATTTCGAATCGGTAACGTGCCCCTTTGGTACTCTGAATTACTGGTCGAGGAAAATCAAGCGGTAATGCTAATACTTCCGTATCAGCCAATTTTACTTTCCAGTAGCCTAGCATTTTGTCAAGCAACTCACCCGCGATATACTTCCGTTGCCAGATCGCATAATCCGCATATTGAACGGAAAGTGGTTCGAGTTTGGCGGTACGGTTATCTACTTTAGCTTGGTATAAAGCTGCTAACTCTTCGATAATAATTGATTCTGACCAACCATCGTAAGCGATATGATGCATCACGACTACAAGTAATTGCTCCTCGTTTATTCCATTGATTACGGTTGCTCTCAAAGTATGATCTCGTTCTAGATCGAAAGGCTTGCTCACCAATTGTTCGATCGTTTTTTCTAACCCAGCTTTATCGGTAATTGGCGTTTGTTTATAGGTTGATTGATTTTCAATCTTCCATAAACCTTTGTCGAGTATTACTTGATATCCTTTTCCTTCTTGATCCTTATAAACCGTTCTTAACACTTCGTGACGATTCACAATTTCCTTAAATGCATAGGCTAAGACCTCTAGATCTACCGCTTTGCCTAATCGCAAAACGATGTGTCCGTGATAATGCATACTTCCTTCCAACTTGTCGATAAACCACAAGCGTTCTTGTGAAAAAGAAAGCGGGATTCTTTCAGGTCTTACTGCTTTAGTGATAGCAGGAAGTGCCCTTCCTTTTGCTTTCGAGTCAATCAAAACCGCAAGGGAGCGAATCGTTTTATTGCTAAATAATTCTTTAATTGACAACTCTATTTCCAATTCTTTTTGAACGGCTGCTTTCACCTGCATGATCAATAAGGAATGTCCTCCAATATTAAAGAAATCTTCATCGACTCCAATTTGATCTAGCTTTAAAATATGCTTCCAGATTGAAAAGACTTGCTTTTCGGTAACCGTCGTTACTGTTTCGGTAAAAGACTCTTCTTCCCTGTCAATTTCTTCTAATTCATCGTAGTATTTCAGCAATTCATTTTGATCAACTTTATCACTAAGGTTAACTGGAAATTCATCGACAAAACAGAATTGATCTGGTTGCATATAACTCGGCAAACCAGCTTTACAGTATCTAAATAGTTTACGCTCAATTTTAGCCATTAATGCTAATGTTCCTACTTTCTTACTGAGAATGATAAAGGCAATTAATTGCGCTGACTCATGTTTTGCAACGTGTACTTTTTGAACTCTTTCAGCCGTGCGTAAGAAGTTTTCTACTTCTCCTAGCTCTACTCTATTGCCCCTAATTTTCACCTGTCGGTCAATTCTTCCTAAGAACTCTAAATTACCATTCGCTAACCAACGGGCTAAATCTCCCGTGCGATACATTGTATCTCCTAGAGTTCCAGAGAAGGGATTTGCTACAAAACTAGTAGCCGTTTTCTCTGGCATTCCGACGTATCCTGCACCGACACCAACTCCCGTAACGCACAACTCTCCTGCAATACCAATTGGGCACAGCTTTCCGAATTCGTCCACTACAAAGATATTCATATTTGGAATAGATCGTCCAATCGGTAACCGTGGAATACGATCACTAATTACGTCGACTACTTCGTATTGCGAAATATCATCAGAAGCTTCGCAAGGGCCGTAACCATTTAAAATTCGTACTTGTGGAAATTGTTTCTTCCACGCATTAACCAAAGGAATCGGTGCTTCTTCTCCACTAAGCATCAACCACTGAAGCTTTGCCAGGGAACTCGTCGCTAGATTTTGCTGACCGAATGATAGCATTTCCCAAACGTAAGAAGGTACAAATTCTACTAAGTCAATATTTTCTTTTTCAATAAGATCATAAACAAGACCATAGTCCAACAAATCGTACTTGTTAATAATGACGACTGCGCCTCCTTTCAATAATGGCCCTAACATTTGCCACATGGAAATATCCGATCCTATTCCTGCACTTTGTAGGAAACGGAAATCATCTTTTAATTCCATCACCGCATACTCAGCCAAGATGTGATTCATCGCACCATCATGTCGCGTAATTGCACCTTTAGGTTCTCCCGTCGAGCCAGACGTAAAAAGTACGTATGCCCAACTATCTAGGCGATTAACATTAACGATATTACTTTGCTCACTTGCCGCGACAGTTACCGCATCCATGATAATTGACAGCCCCTTTTGTCTCATGGTCAATTTGAACGCCTCTGTACAATTGTCAATGCATAATGCACCATTTGTTGGCAATACCTTAAGTCCGGATAAAATTTTGGTGGTAGTAATGATCCAAGGCAAGTTGCTTATCGTAATCATTTTCTCGATTCGATCCGCTGGATTCAGCGTATCTAGAGCGACGTAGACGGCTCCCGTTTTGAGGATTGCTAAAAGGCTACAAATTAACGTTGGGCTTCGGTCGAAATGAACTCCAACTAAGTCTCCACTTTGTACACCCATTTTCTGTAGACCGTGCGCCATTTGATTTGCGGACTGATTTAGTTTTTCATAAGACCATCTTTCCGTTCCGTATACCACGGCTTCTGCGGCAGCGTTTGCTTGGACAACTGCCTCAAACCTAACATTAATCGGGGAATCATTACCTAAGTCTTTAACCCCTTCATTGAACCAATCTCCTTCGGGTGTAGCCGTAATTCCTAAGATTAAATCTTTTTCTTTTGGCAACAAAATCGTTAAATCCGTGATTGGACGCTTAGGGTTTTCAACGATTGAAGATAATAGTTTTTCAAAATGGGCAGCCATTCGTTGAATTGTACTTTCCTTGAAGAGATCTGTACAATATTCAAATACAGCGCTGTACCCCGTAGCTGTTTTTACAATATCAAGGTTAAGGTCAAATTGAGCAGTTTTGGGTAAAAGTTTTTCGCAGAGTGCTGCCGTTCTTCGCCTTGAAGCCTCGAAATCAGTCTCTTTAGTATTCAAAAATGAAAAGTCTACTAAGTCCTGACTTGTGTCTCCAATGTAAGAAAACATGACTTGAAATAAAGGGGTAAACTGAGGATCACGTTCTTTGACCAATTCATTAACCACTTGATTAAATGGAACCTCTTGATGATCATATGCCGCAAGCGTCGTCTTTCTAATTTGGTGTAATAGATCCGTGAAGCTCAACGTTCTTGTCACTTGACTTCGTAAGGTAATTGTATTTACAAAAAACCCAATCAACTGTTCTATCTCTGTATTCGCTCTATTTGCTACTGGCGTTCCTACTACAATGTCTTGCTGTCTTGTATATTTATGCAATAAAACTTTAAAGGCTGCTAAGAAAACCATGAAACTCGTAACCCCATTTTCTTTTCCAATTTGTTCAAGGGCAATAGTTGTCTTGGAAGATAGAGCAATCTTCAATTCCGCTCCCGCAGTTGTTCTCGTTTTCGGACGAGCATAGTCTAATGGTAAATCTAATATTTCTATATTTTTTAATTCTGATTTCCAATAGTCTAATTTTTTTGCTAAAAATTCATCTCTAATGTGTCCTCGTTGCCAAATTGCATAATCTGCATATTGAATCGAAAGTTCGGGTAAATTCGCTGGTCGATTTGCTGCGATCGCAGTATATAAAGTTTGTAGCTCTTCAAAGAAGATTGGGTTAGACCAACCGTCTGTGATAATATGATGCAAGGTAAAGATGAGAATATATTCTTTTTCGGAAACGCGTAGTAAGGTTCCTCGAAAGAGATAATCTTCGCTCAGGTTGAATTCGACTTCGCTTTCTGCTACAATTCTCTCTTCTAATTTTTTGGGATCTTGTAACGCAGGGTTTTCTTCGTAACTCTCATACTGAAGCGACCAAGTATTCTTATCTAAAATATGTTGATAAGCAGTTCCTCCTGATTCTACAAAAACGGTGCGTAGCACTTCATGGCGATTTACCAACGCTTTGCAACTTGCTTCTAGTAACGTTGAATCTACGTAATTGATACTTTGTACCATTTGCATATGGTACTGCTTACTACCTTCTAATTTATCGACCAACCACAAACTCTCTTGCGAAAAAGAAAGTGGAATATTCGTAGGTCTTTCACTAGTTGTGATACTTGGTCGTTGATAACTCTCTGGTTGTTCATCAATCAACAAGGCTAATTCGCTAATCGTAGACTGCGTAAATAAATCTTTGATGCTCACTTCTACAGCCAAAACATTTCGAATCGCAGAAACTACTCGGCTCGCCAATAAGGAATGACCTCCTAATTCAAAAAAGTCATCTTGCACTCCAATTCGTTCCAGCGCAAGTATTTCTTGCCAAATCTGCACTAAGGCTTTTTCTGTCTTCGTCCTTGGTTCAACATATTCATTCGCCGAGGTAAAAGAGACTGCTGGCAATTTATTTTTATCTATTTTTCCATTGGCATTTAAAGGAAATTCTTCCATTTCTACCATTATAGATGGAATCATATAGCTGGGTAACTCCTCTTTTAAATAAGCTCGGATCGCCAACTCATCAAACGCGCCCGTAGGAATAATATAAGCGACCAAGTGCTTCACCGCACCTGCGTCTTCCGGCGCTATGACGATCGCATTTTTCACCAAAGGAGACTCTTGTAATTTTGATTCGATCTCTCCTAACTCTATTCGATAACCACGTAATTTGACTTGCGCGTCTCTTCTACCAACAAAATCTATTTTACCATCAGGTAACCATCTAGTCATATCTCCAGTTCGGTATAATCGATCATATGCTCCGGTTCCATATGGATTCGCAACAAACTTTTGCTTCGTTAAATCTTCATCATTGAGATAGCCGATTGCTAAACCAGGACCGGATAGACACAATTCTCCATAGCATCCATCTGCCACTAAATTCAAGGAATCATAACTCAAGATATAAGCTTTCGTATTCCCAATCGGTCGACCAATCACGTTACGATCTAAAACTACTTCTGCTAAATCGTCAATTCTGTTGGTCGTTGCGAAAGTCGTCGATTCTGTCGGACCATAACCATTAATAAAACTTAGATTTGGATAGGTCTTTAATAAAAGAGCCACTTTTTCTGGATGGATACTGTCGCCTCCTGATAAAATAAAATCTAAGCCCGCAAATAAATCGAGACAAGTATCAACCGCTAGGTGAAACAAACCTGCCGTTAACCAAAGCGTATTCACTGCGCCTGCTTTCAATTCAGTCGCAATTTCTTCAAGTGACTTTTGGTGAGGACTACTAATTACGATTGATCCACCTTGTAACAAGGCACCCCAAATTTCAATGGTGGAAGCATCAAACGCTAAAGGAGCATATTGATACCAAATGGTGTCTTCCCCTAAGAAATCAAGACTTTCATTAAAGACCAGTCGAGCAACAGATTGATGCTTGATTAGCACTCCCTTGGGCTTACCCATAGAACCAGAAGTAAATAAAGCATATAATAAACTACTTGCCTTAGTTTTTATTTCGAGTGCCGTTGTTGCTGCTTGATCAATTTGATCTTTTACGATAGAAAGATCCACTAATTTGACGCCTTGACGATCTGCCTCGGCTTGGAAAGTTGTATTTAATTCCTCCCCTATTTGATCTATTAAAATTAAGCTTGGCTCAACCGAAGCGACAATTTCTTGGATTCGTCCTACGGGAGTATTGCTTGCAACGGGAACGTAAGCACCGCCCGCTTTTATGATTCCGAGTAAACCTACAATCATATTTACGGATCGATCCATACTCATGACAACCATCGTATCCGGTCGAACGCCATTCGCAACAAGGTAATGTGCTAACTGATTTGCTCTTTCCTCTAAAGTTTGATAGTCCAGTTCCTCTTCTCCAAACTTAATGGCTAACTTATTTGGTCGCAGTCGGACTTGCGTTTCAAATAATTCAACTATGCTTGTATCCGCAGGATAAGGACTAACAACATTATTAGTATTCGCCATGTGCCTTGCCGTTTCTGAAACGCTCATAAACTCCAACTCCTTTTGCTTACCTTGAGGATTAAC
>JBGCFY010000312.1:0-17139 GCA_045110315.1 Saprospiraceae bacterium | reverse complement strand
AAGGTGATTTTGTCTTCTCCACTCTTGTTGAAAAGTCTAAAATTGTGAACCAAAGTATCCATGGTATTGGAAGTCTCTAAAGCATATTTAAGATATTTTTCTTGTTTTTGTTCTTTGTATGCATGATATAAAGCATTAATTTTTAACCCTAAAATCCGGATCGCATTATTCAATTCGGTAGGGCTAATTTGAGATACGATTGGATTATCTTTGAGGGTGTTCAATGGATTTAATCGATTACTGAGATAGCTCAAAGATTGTTGGTAGTACTTTAATGCCTGGCCGTATTCTTGTTGTGAAAAATAGTTGTCTCCAATATTTTCGTAACCGATGGCTGAACTGGAATGAGGGTACAAGTCACTCGGAAACGACTCGATAGAGGTCTGATAGTTTTCATAGGCTTCAAGATAGTTTTTACGTTTATGATTGATGAGTCCTAGTAGATTAAAACAACGCCCTAAGTTGTTGTTGTTGTTACTTTTGACGTACTTCTTTTTGGCTGCTTGACAGTGATAATAGGCACTATCTAATTGATTTAATTGGTAATAAACTAAGGCTAAATTATATTGACTATTAGCCGGGATTTTAGTGGGTTTATTGGCAATACTTTTTAGCAAATAATTTTTCGCGAGGGCTTGGTTACCTTTAAAACTGTAGAGTACTCCCGCGTAATTATTAAACTTCTGATTAAGTCTAGCCGATGATGATTTATTCATCAAGAGTTTGGCTTTATTGAGACACTGCTCCGATTTATTGAAATCTTCAATTCTTCGGTAGAGGTAACTATAATCAAGAAATTTATAAGCGAGACTAATCGAGTCTTTCGAACTTAAGGGTTCTAGCCCACGCTGTACAATACTGATGATCTCTTCGACGGAAGTAAACTCTTTTTTACCTTGTCCTAGGTTGCGATACATCATGGCAATGTTATGCATTGTTTTGATCGTCTTGAAGTTTTTGGTTCCTGAGAGGCTAATTCGTTTTTGGAGAATAGAATCTCTCCACCAAATGAGCGCTGTTTCGTATTCGTGATTAGAATTAGCTTTAAGTGCAATTAAGTAGTATAAGTCGAGCATTTCTGATTGACCACTTTTCGGAAACTGATCCTGAATTTCCTCAAACTGTGCTAATGCTTTGACGTGTCGTTGACTGTCGATGAGTATTTTACAATCTTTGAAAAGACTATCTTTCAAGCTTTGACCGAGGGTGAAATTTTGGATGACCAAGAAAATAATTGAAAGTAAGAGTGCTCTTTGCTTCATATCATTCATATCGTAAGTTACCTAAACGGGACCGAAAGCCTTCGTTTGAGGAACAGGTTAAATAAAACACTAAATCTTTTTAGGGCTGTATTCTTATGAAACTGTTTGTTAATAACTATATACCTATTGTGGGGATAACGCTTTCAAAATAGTCATTATTTTTGATAAAAAAAAGTAACAAGCACGACTAAGTGTACTTATTACTTTCTTTTAGCTTGGTTTGACATTTGATGGCAGATGAAGCAAGTATAAATATGGATTTATTTTAAAACAACTTCTTTTTAATGTCCTGCTACCAGCTTTTGCGTGTGCTATTTTTAGACTTGCTCAAGACTATTCTTAAAAAAGTCAGCGCATAGCATGATAACTTTATTTACTGTTTAATTATCTTTTTGACCATATGCTCGCCACTTACTTGATCTCGAATTTTTAGCAAATAAATCCCCGCAGGATAAGCAGCAACAGGAATACTAATGTTTTGTGCTTGTACATCGGAATAAGTTGTTAGTTGTTGACCGGATAAATTCCAAAGACTAAGCTCTAAGTTGAAATCTTTAGTGCTAGGGTATTGTAATTCAATTGTGCTATGTACGGGATTGGTAATGGTGAAATCGGGTAAGCTTGTTTTTTTGAAGCTTAAATCAGGCCCGTTTCCATTGTTCGTGTTGGTAACATTACAAGTGGGCATCGCAAGAGCATTATCTAGGTTGAGGATACCGCCTAGTAAAGTGGTTTGAATTTCATTATTTGGTACCTCGGCACCTTTAATTAGCCTACATTTAATGCGTGACCATTTCATGTCTCCTATTTTCTTAGCAAGAATCATGGATGCTTTGGTGGTAAGCGCGCAAGCTTGTGAGGTACCTGATTTCAGGACAACTTCACCGAGGTGATTAACCCCGGGAATCGATTCTCCGGCGGTTGCGAGATCTACGGTTGTTAATCCGTAATTTGAAAAGCTGGACAAGTACTTCCCACAATTAGAAGAAGCCACGGAGATGATATTATCAGCATCAAAAGAAGCGGGGTAATACCTCGAATCTCCGTCATTATCATTGTTTGCATTTCCAGCGGAGGCAAGAATGAGAATTCCTTTTGATCTAGCAATTTTAATTTGGTGTGCTAAAGGAGAATTTTCGATAACTTGTAATTGCGAATTATAAGCTTTTTGATAGCTAAAGCTCATATTGATGATGTCGACACCTTGAACCATTGCTTCGTCCAATGCTTTGACGATACTAGATAAGTTTCCGACGCCATTTTGGTCGTGGGTTTTATAAATGTAATAGTTAAAAGCATTAGCGAGATCATTATCCTCAAATTTAGAAATAATACTCGCGATGTGTGTACCGTGACCGTGATCATCATTAGGATCACCATCCTCATTGACAAAATCGTAACCGGTGTAATCGCCATTGAAAAGAGAATAGTCGTAGTCACTATTAGCACTACCAATATTGGCAATGCCCGTATCGAAGATGGCAATTTTAAAACTTACGAAGTCTGGTCCAATATTAGTATGACTTTCCATCTTTATATTTGGATTGCACCTGGAAGGTTTATTAGTAGGAGAGCTCGGTCCTTTTTCTATTGACGGAATATTCGTCACATAGTCTTCTGCAGTACCATCGACAGAAGGTCGTTCGTCAGCGGCTTCCACGCCTTCGTTAATGTCATTGATTACTTCTCCGGTAGAAGATAAGGTAAATGGGAAGTAGTTAACTTTCCAAATTCTAATGTTAGAAAAAGTACTTTTCCATACTTCGGTGGAATTAAATTCTATTCTAAGATTTTGAATCTCCGTTTCTGGAGTGTTTTCGTCAAATAGGATAATGAAGGTATCATCACTACTGTCTTGTGCCAAGGAAGGAGGAGTGATGCTAAAGAGGATAACAATAAGAACAAAAATTGATAGCAATACTTTTTTTGGATTATACATCGTTTTTTTTATTTGTAAGTAGAAGAGCGTTGTGATTGTAGTTATTTAAAATTCAAAAATATTTATGCATTAATTGGTTAGTCAAACTTTTAGCTTTTTCCTTTTTCGTAGCTATACTACGCGTTTTAAAAGGAGCTTCAACTGGAACAAAAATGCTAATTTCTCGGGGGGCGGCAAAGTCTTTTTTACCTATGGGTTGAATTTTTTAACAACTTTATCACAAAATATGGCCTCTAATACTTGGTTCTAGTAATAAACTTTTTAATACTTATTTTTTTTGAGCTAATGCTGAATATATCTACTTAATCAGGTTGCTTGTAGATGTTCTGTAGGGCAACCTTTTAAAAAATAAACTGGATTAAGCAATTTTGAGCTTAATTTGTTAATTTTAAGTGATTATTTAGTAGGTGTGGTACCACTTCACTGCATTGTTTAAAACTATAAGTTACTGGGCACTTAAAAAGGGACAATATGTCTTTGAAAAATTTTGGATTATCTGAAGAAGACTTTAAAGCATTGCTGATAAAGCTTAAAAATGGGGACGATAAATTATTTGAACACGTCTTTTTGTCCCATTTTGATAAGTGCGTGACTTTTATAGTCAAGAAGTACAATACTAATAAGGAAGAAGCACACGACGTGACGATGGATACCTTATTATTATTTAGGAGGTCTCTACTCAGAGATAAAATTAGTTACGGGAATATGGAATATTTATTTACCCTAATGGCTAAACAAGTATTATTTCGTAAAAGAAAGCAAGAACAAAAACAAAGAAATCAAGATTTAGAAGCTATTGAAGATCAAATGTATGAAGAGATTTATCCTTTTTATACAGAAAACGAGACCCTGCGTGCAGCAGTGGAAAGAGCTTGGAAAGAACAAAAAACAGATTGTAACCAAATCTTAACTGCAGTTTTTTTTCAAGGACAGACCTTAAAAGAATTGGCACTCACGGAAAACTTAGCCTACGAGACTTTAAAAAAGCGTAGACAAAGATGTTTAAATTATTTAAGAACTTTAGTTTCAAAATACTTTCATGATTGACTCACTCAAAAAATACCTTTCTAAAGAAAATTTGTCAGACGACAAGGTAACGGACATAACGGAAGCGCTATTACAGTCTCAAGAAGATTACAATTTAAGAGGCAAATGGGAGAAAGATTTAAAACAAATACGACAGAAGCAAAAAAGGCGTAAGTACGCGATTGGAGTTACAATCGTAGCAATTGTGACTATCTTGGCTTTAATTTTTGTGCTAAATAGTCAGCAAGAGGAAGTTTCCGCAATCCCATATGCACAAAATTATTTGCAAGAATCTCCTTATCCCATTAGTCAATACCGAGGAGAGACTACGGTTACTTTGAATTTGCTGAAAGCGCAAGAAGCCTACGAGCAAAAAGATTATAAAACCGCTATTCGCTACTTCGAAGTTGTTGCCGAAGAAAATAAACTCTCGGCGAATGATCAATTTTATTTAGGACTGGCTTATTTGTATGACAATAAAACGGAGCAGTCTTTGGCTAATTTCCAAGCGCTTGAACAAACGCAAAGCACCACTTTTCAGTTTGGCTTAGAACTTCGTTTTTTCTTGGGCGTTAATCATATTCTATTGAAGCAAAATAAAGAAGCAAAAACTTATTTGGAATCACTCAAGGGAAGTCAGTGGGAACGGGCAACGATTGACGCGTTGTTGGAAAAGATAGATAGAGAAGAGTAGTTGCTATGGTCGAGTTTGAGTCAATCTTTTCTTTTACTCTTAAGCACTAAGACAAACTCAAACTCACCTTGATATAATACGGTCTGTTGCGGTATATAATAATACTTAGTACTTAAATGATAATTATATGCTGTAGGGGAAATGAAGGGGCTGTTTAAGGAGAAGATTGGTTAGTTAAAGTCGACAAGCAAGGCGTATTACCTGTTGAAAACCTTAAAATTTAATCTCTTTTCAAAAGAATGTTATCCCCGTATATCCTAATCCTGCGAATAGCTATTGCCAAGTGACGGCAAGAAAAGATACTGATACAGCATTAGAAAAAATGCTAAGTACACGATTTTTAAGAAGCTGTACGATTAGTGTGCAGCTTCTTTTGTCTTTTAAAGGCTACTATTGCCAATCCATTCCTTCGTAATTTTTATAAGTTAATCTTCCTATTCCTTCCTAGAGATAAATAAATCGTTTTTTACCAAACACGCGAGCGCTTGCTCTTAAGCAATTTTATTTTTTTAAAAAAAATAAAAAATATTGTCCCCATCTCTTTTGACCAAACCTTTTATAGCTGTATACATCGTTTTTGAGGACATGACGATTGTGGAATGCTAGACCATTCAACAGCGAAAATGAAATTAAAAACGATTAAAGGGCTTATTACAAAAAACGAGCAAAGCTATTATTTACTACTGGGTAGGACTTAGGTTTTCTTGCGTGGCATAAAAATCTAAGGAACAAATTTTTTTATACTTACGTCTAAGGCTTAGTATTTCGGTACAGCTGCTTTTTTCGTCAGTAAAGTTATGGAGGTGTAAATACAGAAGCGTATGAATTACTTGCCATTTGTTGTCAGGGAACAAAAAACCTCTTCTTGGCAGGCAGGCTTGATGGCTATGAATCTAAGCGTTCCCGTAACAACTTTCTACGTAGACGATATTAAAAAATAAGTATTCTAGTAATTTATATACTTATTTTTGAGTGCCTTGTTCTTAACCGAATGAGGCACCTTTTAGCTAACGCTCAAAAAAAAACTTGAGAAGGCTAACGTTTTCCAAATTAGAAAGATCAATGGAGTAGGATATAAAGGATAGTGATTGTGACGGTTGTTTATCAACCTTGTTGCAAAATCTGTTTTTAATACTGATTAATAGGCATTTTGGTGAAGGTGTTTCCTTTCTTGTGAGGGGAAACACCTTGCTTTTTTGAGGCGTGTCGCTTTTAACTTGTACTAACTAGTATTTTTTGCGACCGCCCTTCATCAGTTGTTGGAGTAAATCAAGATCTTGCTCATTTTTGATTAAGGCACTTGTATGAGGAGGCAGAACTTGGCTTAAATTAATCTCTGATAAATCTTTTCCTTCCAACTTTTCCATCAATAAGAGTTTGAGCCAGTCGATCAACTCACTCGTTGATGGTTTTTTCTTCATGGCTTTAACGTCTCGCAAATCGTAGAAAAGTCGCATCGCTTGATCTAATAAGGTCGCTTGTAGGTTCGGGTAGTGAACGGCAACGATATCTTCCATCGTTTTGCGATCCGGAAATCGAATGTAGTGAAAGAGACAACGCCGCAAAAATGCATCTGGTAGTTCTTTTTCGTTATTAGAGGTAATAATAATGATGGGGCGATTTTTGGCTTTGATCGTTCGTTGCAATTCGTAGCAATAAAATTCCATTTTATCCAACTCCAAAAGCAAATCGTTAGGAAATTCAATATCTGCTTTGTCGATTTCATCAATGAGTAGGACTAGCGATTCGTCGTGTTCAAAAGCTTCCCAGAGTTTTCCCTTTTTGATGTAATTGGCAATTTCGCCAACTTCTTTACCCAATTGAGAGTCTCGCAAGCGCGACACCGCGTCGTATTCATACAAACCTTGTTGCGCAATAGTCGTCGACTTGATGTGCCAAGTGATAATTTTTTTTCCTAGTGCTTTGGCAATTTCGTGAGCGAGTAGCGTTTTTCCCGTCCCCGGTTCTCCCTTTACAATGAGTGGTTTTTCTAAATGGATGGCTGCGTTGACCGCAATTTGTAATTCTCGCGTCGCAACGTAATTGTCAGTACCTTTAAAGTTCATAATTTTTATCTTTGTGCAAGGAAGAAATCAACTTCCAACAAAAGTAAGCAAAGGATTTTGAAAATAAAGGATAATACCGCTAACTAATGGAGAGTATCTGGCCAAAAGTTGTCGTCGCTGCGCAAGCGATGACAATTACGGAAATCATCGCAGTCGTCACGGGAATTTTATACGTACTCTTAGTCGTAAAAGAAAATCGCTGGTGTTGGGTTTTCGGTATCATTAGTTCGGCGATCTATATTTCCATTTCTATTGATTTTAAATTATACGCTGACGCTTTTCTTTACAGTTATTATGTCTTCGCTGGTTGTTATGGATGGTACACTTGGAAAGACCAACAAAAAGGGGAGGACTTAGCAATTTCAACTTGGACGCTGCCGCAGCACCTCAAAGGGATTGCTTTGGCTTTGGTCTTATCTTGGTCACTCTACGGCGGCTTAAAGTACTTTACCGATGCTTCCCTCCCTTTTCTTGATGCACATACCACCGTTTTCAGTTTTCTGGCAACTTATATGGTTACCCAAAAACTCTTACATAATTGGGTGTATTGGATCGTAATTGATTTGGTTTATATCGCTTTATACGCCAATCGGACTCTGTATCTAACGAGTGGAATGATGATTGTATACACTTTGGTTGCAATCATTGGATGGCTAGAATGGCAAAAAGCTTACCGCCGGCAACGCAGTTCAAATGCAATGGACTAGGAAGCAGACATTTTAGACAATAAGAAGTAAAGCGGCTAATGAAAACCGATCGGCTTATTTAGAAAAAATCTAAATAAGTGTCATCCTAAGAAAATGCTTAAACCCAACAGTTATTTAATTAAAAACCTTTATATCTTTGCGGAGATTTTCGAGAGCCAGCTTTAAATGTACGAAGAAAGACCTATTGGGTCAACAATTCATTACATTTCGGTGTTATCATGTTCAGAACGAACGTTCGCTCAAGAAAAATAATCTACGGTATTTTGCTGGCGATTCTCGGCAGCTTATATGATTTAAAACCTGAATAAATTATTTATGAAAAACGGAATACTCAAGTTCACATTCCTGACTTTCTTTCTGACACTTGCTTCTTCAATCTCAGCTCAGGGGTCTGCCGGCAGCGGTTCTAGTCTAGCGACTTATACCATTTTTGCAATTACTACCCTAATTGTGATGGGAGCTGTCCTTTTTGGTGTAGATAGCTTATTAGGGGTAGAAGAGAAAAAACGAGGAATTAAAAATAAAGTAGGTCGCGCTACTTTACCGTCTTTATCAAACTTATTTGCTACCAAAGCACCGGCATATCTTAAAGGAAAACCGGTAACGATGTTAACTAAAGGTCACGATATCAAATTGCAAGGCGTAGCAACAGTTGTTGAAAATGCGCCTACGAAAGCAAAGACTTTTGCCGTTAAGCCAACCAACTTTGTTGGAATGTCGCCTATTCCTAAAGTAACGGTAGCTGTTGGTGACGAAGTAAAGGCGGGAGATATTTTGTTTTTTGATAAAAAACGCCCAGAAATTAAATACGTAGCACCCGTTAGTGGCGAAATCGTAACGGTCAATCGTGGAGAAAAGCGATCCATCGCCGAAGTGGTGATCTTAGCAGATAAAGAAAAGGTGGAATACCGCGAATTACCTGCGTTTGATCTAGCAAAAGCAAGTCGCCAAGAATTAGTTGATCACCTGCTTGAAGCAGGCGTTTGGCCAATGATTAACCAACGACCTTTCGATGTCGTACCCGATCCTACCGACGAACCTCTAAATATTTTTATCAGTACTTTCGATACTGCACCATTGGCACCAGACTTAAATCATGTCGTTGAAGGTAAAGGTGCAGCTTTCCAAAAAGGAATTGATGTTTTAAAGAAATTAACGAAAGGTCAGGTTTATCTTGGTCTCAATGGTAATACAGAAAATGTTTCTACGGTATTTACAGGAGCACATGGGGTAGAACACCATTGGTTTCATGGAAAACACCCTGCTGGAAACGTCGGGGTACAAATTCACCACCTCAACCCAATCAAAGCAGGCGATAAAGTATGGACTTTAGGCGTACAAGAAGTTATTTCTATCGGAACGTTGATGAACGAAAACCGTCATGACGCATCTCGAGTTATTGCCTTGACGGGAGCAGAATTGAAAACACCTCATTACGCACATACTTATTTAGGTGCAAATGTTGGTGATCTTTTAGCGGATAATTTAGAAAATGATCACGTTCGATTTATCTCAGGAGACGTTTTATCTGGAAAAGCTATCGCCAAAGAAGGGTTTTTAGATTACAGAGCCGATCAAGTTACGGTTTTGGAAGAAGGAGACGAATATGAGATGTTTGGCTGGTTATTACCATTAAGTGGACGACCTAGTATTTCTCCTACTTTTCCAAGTAGCTTCTTTCCCGATGTAGCATTCAAAGCAAATACGAATACACACGGAGAAAAACGAGCATTTGTCGTCACAGGGCAATACGAAAGTGTAATGCCAATGGATATTTATGTTCAACATTTAATGAAATCCATCATTACTAATAATTTCGAACGGATGGAAGGTTTAGGTATTTACGAATTGACGGAAGAGGATATTGCGCTGTGTGAATTCACCTGTACCTCTAAGCAGCCTTTGCAGCAACTTTTGCGGGAAGGTTTAGATACGATGCGCGAACAACTTTAATTTGGGAATCATATTCGTTTTTTAAGATTAATTACCAACTAATTCTTAACAAGCAACAATAGTAATAATTATAAATCAATGGGTCTTTTAGATTTTTTAAAAAAAATAGAGCCAGATAAGAAGAGCTCCCCTTTCCTACATACTTTGTATGATGGCTTTTTCACTTTCGCTTACACGCCGGACACGGTGACGAAGGGTGGTGTACACGTCAAAGATGGAATGGACTTGAAACGTACGATGATACACGTCGTGATTGCACTACAATTGTGTTACGTTTTCGGAACCTTCAATATCGGGCATCAACATTACCTAGCACTAGGAGAATACACAGGATACATGGATGGATTCTGGTGGAAAATTCTCTACGGACTAGGGAAAATTATTCCAATTTTTATCGTTTCAAACGTGGTGGGACTGGGTGTAGAATTTTACTACGCAGCGAAGAAAGGGCACGCCATTGAAGAAGGATATTTAGTGTCAGGAGCTTTGATTCCACTGATTATGCCACCAGATATTCCAATGTGGATTCTTGCAATGTCTATCATCTTTGCGGTAGTAATTGGAAAAGAAGCCTTTGGAGGAACAGGAATGAACATTTGGAACATTGCGATGCTTTCTAGAGCTTTTATCTTCTTTGCTTATCCAACTACAATTTCAGGAGATACTTGTTGGGTAGCTGGTGTAGATGGTTACTCTGGAGCAACACCTTTAGCCTTAGCTGCCTCAGGAGGTTGGGACGCCGTTACGGCAGTCTTTACCGAGTCCCAAATGTGGTGGGGAGCCATACCCGGCTCCATAGGAGAAAGTTCGAAACCCTTGATTATTATCGGTGCTTTATTCTTAATCGCGACTAAAATTGCGAGTTGGAGAATTATGCTCGGAATGGTACTTGGAGCAGCGGGTACTGCTTGGTTAATGAATGTCGGTGCAGCGGGAACAGACTTTTTGTTCTTACAAGTGCCGTGGCAATATCAATTTTACATGGGAAGTTTCTTCTTCGCCATGGCATTTATGGCTACCGATCCGGTTACCGCATCTTCTACCAACAAGGGGAAATGGATATACGGAATCTTTATTGGATTTTTCGGTATGATCATTCGAGTAATGAACCCAGCCTATCCAGAAGGATGGATGCTAGCTATCTTATTAATGAATACTTTCGCTCCACTCATTGATCACTATGTGTTGGAGGCTAACATTTCAAAAAGATTAAAACGTGCATAGTACAAATTATATCGTAGGATTTACTTTAGCAATGACCACAGTAGTGGCCTTAACTTTATCTGGGCTTTTCTTTGCGACGAAGCCACTAGCGGATAAGAATGAAGCTGTTTTTAATAAACGAGCTATTCTTTCTGCGATCAAATCGCAAATGATGCCAGATCACAACTTGGATGAAATGGAAGATGATGCAGTACTTGCATTTTTCGATAAATTCATCGAACAAACAACTTTAAATATGAACGGGACGCCCGTTGATAGCATTAAAGCTGAAAAAATAGAAATGTCGAAGGAAAGCAAAAAGCCAGAAGAAGATCGTTTACTTCCTTTATACGTTTACAATAGCTCAAAAGGAGAAAAATTCTACATCGTTTCCGTTTACGGAAAAGGACTATGGGATGCGATTTGGGGAAATATTGCTTTAGCTAGCGATTATAATACCGTAGCGGGCGCCTCTTTTGATCACAAAGGAGAAACTCCAGGATTGGGTGCAGAGATTAAAGACAATTCTATGTTCCCACTTTCTTTCAAAGGAAAACAAATCTATACCGCAGAAGGAGATTATACTTCCGTTGAAGTGGTAAAAGGTGGGATCAAAAAAGGAAAGGAGAAGTTTCAGGTAGACGGAATCTCTGGTGCTACCATTACTTGTGATGGCGTAGAGGAAATGTTAAATCGTGGAATCAAGTATTACGAACCTTATTTCGCTGAAGCGAGAGAAGCTTCCACAAAAGAAATTAAGAAATAACAAAACGGTTTTTGACCTAAAAATAAATTAGCTCACTATTTTTCAAATTTGAAATATGGCAGATACAGCTCAAGCTACGAAAGTAGAACCTAAAGAGCCCTTATTCGGGAAAAAAGAAAAGAAATTATTGACAGATCCACTGAATGATGATAATCCAATCACGGTTCAGGTACTTGGGATTTGTTCTGCATTGGCCGTCACTACATTAGTTTATCCATCCGTTGTAATGGCGATTGCGGTAATCTTTGTTTGTGCTTTCGCGAATCTCTTCACTTCTCTTTTGAGAAATGCGATTCCTAAGCAAGTACGGATGATCGTTCAATTAGTAATTATTGCAACCTTGGTTACGATTGTAGAGTTAGTCCTTAAAGCTTTCAATTATACAGTATACAAGCAACTTTCTGTTTTTATCGGTTTAATTATTACCAACTGTATCGTAATGGGACGTTTAGAAGCTTTTGCTATGGCAAATAAGCCTTGGAGAGCGTTCTTAGATGGTGTTGGTAATGGTCTGGGATATGGTGCAATTCTTATTCTCATTGGTTTGGTGAGAGAAGTTTTTGGAAAAGGTTCTTTATTCGCGGGTAGTCCGATCGAGTGGAAAATTATTGGTGCTTCTCCAGAATATGCGATCAACACACTAGCAGAAGGAAGTTGGTTTGGTTGGTACATGAATAACAACTTAATGGTTGTATCAGCAGCAGCGATGTTTATCATCGGAATCATTATCTGGATTCAAAGAAGTTTTAATCCGAAGTTGGTTGATATTTCGTAAGTCCCAAAATCAACAACTGTTTAATCATTCGAAAAGATTTTTTTTAAAATATAGCAAATGGAATATTTAGATATCTTTATTAAATCGGCTTTCATCGAAAATATGGTTTTATCCTATTTCCTTGGAATGTGTTCTTTCTTGGCCGTTTCTAAGTCGGTTAAAACGGCTTTCGGTCTAGGATTAGCGGTAATCTTTGTACTCGGTGTTACGATGCCAATCAACTGGGTCATCAACGAACAATTATTAGGCCCTAACGGAATCTTAGGAATGGACCTTACCTTTTTGAGACTGATTCTCTTTATTGCGGTAATTGCTTCGATGGTACAATTGGTTGAAATGATCGTCGAAAAAGTTTCTCCAGCATTATATACTTCTTTAGGTATTTTCTTGCCTTTGATTACTGTAAACTGTGCCATCTTAGGTGGTTCTTTATTTATGGTATCTAGAGAGTATGATTTTGGTGAGTCTTTAGCTTTTGGTTTAGGAGGTGGATTTGGTTGGTTCTTAGCGATCATCGCGATTGCAGCCATTCGTGAAAAAATTCAGTACTCAGATGTACCACCAGCATTAAGAGGATTAGGAATGGCTTTCATTCTTACCGGTTTGATGGGAATGGCATTCATGAGTTTGATGGGAATTGATCCAGGAGCATACATAACACCACAATAAGTTTTACTTATTTGCTCAATATTTGTTGTAAATAATTAACCTTCTTGCTCAATATTTGTTGTTATTAGTAAATAAGTAGATCGACAATCTTGTTCAAGAATCATAATTAATATAAAATGATATTTCTATTTAGTATAACGCCGATTTTTTACGCATGGTTAGTATTTACCTTGGTTATTCTGGCCTTAGCGTTCATGCTCATTTTTGCTAGAAAGAAATTGGTGCCACAGGGAGATGTAAAAATTATCGTCAACGGAGACGAGGAAAATCCATTGATTGCACAACCTGGTTCTTCGCTCTTAACCGTATTATCGGAGAAAAGTATTTTCCTTCCATCCGCTTGTGGTGGTGGTGGTACTTGTGCCATGTGCGAATGCCACATCGACGAAGGTGGAGGAGATGTATTACCAACGGAAATGAACCACTTGACGCGTAAAGAAGCCGCAGAAAACAAGCGTTTGTCTTGCCAAGTAAAAGTTCGTGGCGATATGCGAATTCGAATTCCAGAAGAAATTTTTGGAATTAAGAAATGGGAGTGTGAGGTTGTTTCTAACTACAACGTAGCTTCTTTCATTAAAGAATTCGTCGTGAAATTACCAGAAGGCGAAACGCTCGATTTCGAATCTGGTGGATATATCCAAATTGATGTTCCCGTCATTACGGTTGACTTCAAGGATATGGATATTGCACCTCTTCCAAATGATCCAGCAGGAGAAGATAAATATAAATCGGAGTGGGATAAATTCAAATTGTGGGATCTTAAAATGGTAAATGATGAGCCACAATTTAGAGCTTACTCAATGGCCAATCACCCCGCAGAAGGAAATATCGTGAAGCTTAATATCCGAATCGCGACTCCGCCATTCGATCGAGCAACTAATGGCTGGATGGCTGTTAATCCTGGCGTTTGTTCTTCCTACGTATTTGGTCGTAAACCGGGGGATAAAACAACTATTTCTGGTCCTTACGGTGAATTCTTTATCAAACCGACTAAAAAAGAAATGGTTTATATTGGTGGTGGAGCTGGAATGGCACCGTTACGGTCGCACTTATTCCACATGTTTCACACCTTGAAAACAACCGATCGAAAAGTATCTTTTTGGTATGGTGGTCGAACGCGAAGAGAGTTATTCTACATCGACGAATTTAGAGCGATCGAAAAAGAATTTCCAAACTTCAAATTCTATGTTTCTTTAGATAATCCATTACCAGAAGATAATTGGAATAAAAAAGAAACAATCGATGATGACGGAGAAGGTTTCCAAGGTTATATCATGTCTGTTTGCCATGATCAATACTTGAAAAATCATCCTGAACCAGAAGAAATCGAATATTATTTCTGTGGACCTCCTGCCATGAACCAATCTGTAATCAGAACTTTGGATCAATTAGGTGTACCAGAGGAAAATATTGCTTTTGATGATTTCGGTGGCTAGATTTTAGCTTTCCTCGATTACTTTAAATAACAATCCCGAATAGGTTTAACGATCTATTCGGGATTGTTTGTTTTGGGGAATACTCAACGAAGAAATTGTTCAAAAGATAATGAGAGTTAATAAGTCAGTTAATTTGGATTGTTGCTTACTTCGTAATTGTTTTTTAAAAGTAAGCGGTGATGTGACGATAGCGTATCGCTCGCATCGGGTTGGAAGGGTATCTTACTTGAGTGTAACAATACGTTTTTATTATCGGCGAATAATTGCATCTTTAGAATGCATATTGTTGTATAATAGGTTTTTGTTTGTATTTGAATTTATAAACAATACAATTGTTAGCAAAAACGTATAAAAATGAAATTTCAGAAAATTGTTTTATTGATACTTGCTGTGCTGGTAGGTTCCGCTCTTTTCCATGCTTGTTCTAAAGACGATAGCCTTAAAGCTTTATCACGCGATACAAAAGCGAATCATGATGCACAAAACGCTGTAGCAGGTCGTTTTGAAAAAGAAGAAAGTAAATACGACAAATACACCATTTTGGGCGAAAAGCGGAACAACCCTTTTTCGCTTCCACACATCCACCAAGCGCAAGCACAACTTTACGGTACGGCTATGCCAAACAAAGTAGCAACGCACCAGTATCTGAAATTCCTCCCTACGACCTTAGCACAGCTAGCCATTTTGGAAGACTGGGAACGAGCAACGGAAATCGCCATTTTTGATTTTCCAATGGAATATAATATCATTGAGAAAGGGGATAAATACATTGACCCCGCCGTATCAGATTCGCTCTTTACTTATCAATATGCGGCTGTTCCCCTAGGGTTCGATGTTCCCGCAGTACCTTATGAACTAATTGAGGAACTGACGGAGGAGAAAATAATGAATGGGGCAGTGACGATAACTTCATTCCTCAAGGGTTAATGTGGGATTTGGAAGATGATTCCTTTGGGGACATTGTAACGGATCCTAACGATCCTAGCGTCACTGGGCCGGATAACATCTCTGGCTTTACGCCTTACATGATCTTTAATGCGATCAACCTCAATGTATACAGCATCAGAGGTTTTCGCGATAGATTAAGAATTTTGCATTTAGAAGATACACCGAACAGTGCAACAGATTTTAACAATTTTGTAGATATCTACGACGTATTTAATTAATTTTTAAGGTAAAGTGCGCGGACTTTATCTTTTCTAAATAACGAAAGTATGAAATATATCATTTTTTTCTTTTTCTTATTTTGCACGAGTTGCATTTACCACGAAGTGATGAACTTTAGTGAGAATTGCTCCCAAGACTTGGCATACGGTGGTCATTATCTAAGAATTCCAATTACCATTGCACCGCATCAGTTAACTTATCAGGTCGGAGACACGATTGGGATTAGTACTATTTTCTCAGATTCGATTTATGATCTAGGTACGCAAACGACGTTCAAAATTGAAGGTTTTCCTTTTATACCCTTGTCTTTATTGTATCGTTTTAAAGACGGTAATACACATGATTCTGGATACCGAGTAAACGAATATTACATAGATAGTAGTTATAACCATGTTTACAATTATTCTAATACTTATGCTGATGCGATTAAGGGGTATACGATATATGAAAATGAAGAATATCATTACAAGTTTCAGTTAATCTTAAGAGAAACAGGCACATATATTTTCCTCATGAATGACGTGTATCAAAATCACAATGGCAGCGGAAACTCAAACCTAAACGCGGAGGCAGATGCTATTACCTTTGAGGGAAAGTGTGATAATTTATCGTATTATTTGTGCTCTATGATCGACAGTGGTGACGATCATTTAGATCACTTTATGAATAAATTAGTCTATTTAGATAAGGAGGTTTATCGAGGGAAATTAGGATCGATTGCAGTAGCTTTAGATCCACTTAAAACGGGAAGCATAGCGGTCGAGTTTAGCGGATTCTTCGGTTTTGAAGTAGTAGAGTAGCCGATAAGATATTCTGACGTTTACTAAAAGAAACTTAGCCTAATGAAGTACATGATTTCGCTTTTCTGCTTACTCTGTACGAGTTGCATTTACCACGAAGTGGTGAACTATAGTGAGAATTGCTCCGACTTGGCGTACGGTGGTCATTATCTAAGAATTCCAATAACCATTGCACCGCATCAGTTAACCTATCAGGTAGGAGATACGATCACGATTAGCACCGTTTTTTCGGACTCGATTTACGATATAGGGACGCAAACAACATTCAAAATAGAAGGTTTTCCTTTTAAGCCTACGTCGCTATTATTTCGTTTTTATAATGGTAATAACTATGATGCAGGATATAGTGTGAATGAATTTACAATAGATAGTATTTATAATCCTGCATACTTTTATTCCTCAAATTATACCGATGGCTATCGAGCCTATACAATTCATGAAAATAATCAATACAAATTTGAAAGCCAGTTAATCTTAAAAGAGCCAGGTACGTATATGTTACTATTTTCAGATTTATATCAAGATTATAATGGTAGTGGAAATTCAAATCTAAACGCGGAGGCAGATGCCATTACCTTCGAAGGAAAGTGTGACAACTTATCGTATTTTTTGTGTTCTGTAATCGACAGTGGTGACGATCATTTAGATCATTTTATGAGTAATCTAGTTTACCTAG
>JBGCFY010000311.1:0-16779 GCA_045110315.1 Saprospiraceae bacterium | reverse complement strand
CTTAGGAATTGACTGACGATTACTTTAGGGTACTTCCATACCGTTCCGCAAACTTCCACGTGCTGCGCTAAGGTCGTAATTGTTACTGATTTTTTACTCCTTAAATATGAGGAGCGGGTTGATAAGACGGGAAGCGGTGACGAAGGTGCTTTGGGCAGAATGTTATTTGTCTTAGTACTTATAGTCGAATATCGGTTGTCATAATCTGGGTTAGATAAATAATATTTGATATCTTGCTATGAACTTGTTAGAAGTTACTTTCTAAGGTGGAGAATGAACGTTAAACAACGTTCGTAAGAAGATTAATCGCTTTCAAAAAAAAATTATGAAAAATTGCTATTTTGTATGGTCTACTGTTATGTTATTATTCCTTTTTGCAACCAACCTGCAGGCGGAAAAATTTATTGTAAATTCCCAACAAGAATTTAATGATGCACAAGACGATGCTTCCCTGAATGATTCGATCATCTGGGAAGTAGGTACTTACTCAGATATCTATTTGAATATTACAAAAAGCAATCTTTTTATTGGGGCAGCGGAATTCGGTGGAACCATTTTTACCGGAGCGTCCCGTGTAAAAGTTACGGGAGATTATATTACCTTAGCAGGATTTCAATTTATCGGTGGTAACATTGGGACGGATGATATCATCAATAGCTATGGCAGTTATAATCATTTCAATCAGTTAAACCTCAAGGATTATACTTGTTACAAATATTTGAGGATTCGAGAAGAATGTCAGTACAATAAGGTTAGCTATTGTAACTTTGAAAATCGGCTAAACTTGGATGATCAAAATATACTTTCGATTCTGGTTGATGAATCCGAACCAGGATACCATAAAATACAATATTGTTCTTTCAAAAATTTTGATGGATCTGGGAATGATTTAGGAATCGAACCGATTAGAATTGGCCTAAGTACGCAGGCAGATCATATTAGTCGCTCTTTAGTGGAATACTGTTATTTTACGCAATGCAATGGAGATGGAGAATTAATTTCAAGTAAGGCCAGTCAAAATGTTTATCGGTTTAATACTTTTGAAAATAACCCCAAAGCAGAATTGGTACTTCGCCACGGATCCGAAGCAATCGTTTATGGAAACTTTTTCATCAAAGGTAAAGGAGGCGTCAGGGTACGGGAAGGACAAGATCATTACCTCTACAACAACTATTTTTATGAATTGGATGATCGTGCCATTTTTCTTCAAAACGAAAGTTCAGATCCTCTGGATAACATTAATATTGCTTTCAATACCATTGTTAGTTGTTCCGAAGTAATTCTGGGTAGCGATGGAAACAATAATCCTACTAATGTCACTTTTGCCAATAATATATTTGCTGATCCCGATGATAAGCTATTTGAAGAAGCGACTGGTGCGGAAACGTGGATTAGTAATCTAGCAAACGGTGATCTCGGAATAACATTGCCTGCGAGTGGAATGACCATACAGGATCCTCTACTCACCGCAAACGGTGAAGGATTTTTTGGTTTATCTGCCAGTAGTCCCGCCATTAATTCGGCCATGTCTGGCTATGCACTTTTACCGCAATTTGAGGGAATGGAACTCATAGACAGCGATATTTTATTTGACTTGATGGAACAAGGACGTCCAGCGACGGTAGAGGATAAAGATTTGGGTTGTAGTGAGTTTCCACATGATGTATTGATACAACCAATTGCAACCGAAGCGAATACTGGACCTAGTTATAGTACCGATATCATTAATAGTATTAATGAACATAAACCTTTCCTTAAAAACCTGATAAAGCTTTCTCCAAATCCTGCCACGGATATAGTTGAACTAACTATTTTGCTCGAAGCAGCTGCCTATATAAAAATTGACATTTTAGACTTATCCGGTAAAACCATAACGAACATTTTTAACGGAAGAATGCCTGCTGGAAAAAAATATATTTCCCAAGCACTTGACACACTTCCTTCCGGTGTTTATACCGTAATTGCTCGAAGAAAAGATATCCAGAATGGCATCGAAAATATTCAAACCATAAAACTTGTAAAACAAGACTAATCATTCGGATAGATTTTGTATCGCGAAGTTGGTTTAAAGGTGTAAGCTACATTAGCTTACGTACCATTCCTTATTCATTCTCTAAAAAATAAGAACTAATTTTTTATGGATTGATTTACCTTACGCTGTCGCCTGCTAAAACAAGTGTATCCGTGTGCCATGATTGCTTAAAATCCCTTATTCAGAATGAGTATAATTAAGTGCAACAAAACTATTAATTGCTTACCTTTGTATGGCAAATATAGGACAACCGTTATTCCGCAAATCCTAGCAAATTCAACCGATCAATGGTGACTTAATTTTTTACACATGGAAGCATTATTAGCCGCAAGATTACAAATGGCCGTTTCCCTCGGATGGCACATCATTTTTGCGTGTATTGGAATGGCAATGCCGTTTTTCATGGCTTACGCCGAATGGCAATGGATGAAAACCAAAGATCCAGTATTTTTAGATTTAGCGAAAGCTTGGTCTAAAGGCGTTGCGATCTTTTTTGCCGTTGGCGCGGTATCAGGGACTTTACTTTCTTTCGAACTCGGATTACTCTGGCCAACTTTCATGGAACACGCCGGACCGATCTTTGGAATGCCTTTTTCACTCGAAGGCACTGCCTTTTTTGTGGAGGCGATCGCTTTAGGGGTATTCTTATATGGATGGGATAAGATTTCGCCGATGGCGCATTGGTTTTCAGGACTACTCGTGGGAATATCGGGCGTGATGTCAGGGGTTTTTGTGGTCGCGGCCAACGCTTGGATGAATAGTCCGGCAGGCTTTGATTTTGTCAACGGGGAATACTTGAATATAGATCCGATTGCGGCTTTATTCAATGATGCTTGGTTTACGCAAGCCTTGCACATGACTTTTGCGGCGTTTGCTAGTACAGGTTTTGCAGTGGCGGGCGTACACGCGATAATGTTATTGCGCGGACATAAAATTAGGTTTCACCAAGAGGCTTTAAAAATTGCCTTGATGTTTGGAGCGATTGCTGCTTTTGCCATGCCGATTACGGGCGATTTAGCGGCTAAAGATGTTGCCAAAAGACAACCGGCTAAATTGGCGGCGATGGAAGCGCATTATCACACTTCAAAAAATGCGCCTTTGATCATTGGTGGCATTCCAGATGATGAAAATCAAAAGGTGGATTACGCCATCGAAATTCCAGGCGGATTGAGTTTTTTAGCTTTTGGTGATTTTGATGCGGAAGTGGTTGGCTTAGATCAAATTCCTGCGGACGAAAGACCTCCGGTCGCAGTAGTGCATTATGCGTTTCAAATTATGGTTGGCTTGGGTTCTTTTATGATGTTCATCGGAATGTTATACTTCTTGCTGCGCTGGAGAAAATTTGATTATATCAACAATAAATGGTGGCTGAGATTGGTGGCGCTCGCTACGCCTTTTGGGTTCATCGCACTAGAAGCAGGCTGGACAGTCACAGAAGTCGGTCGACAACCTTGGATTATTTATGGCATCATGAAAACGAAAGATGCTTTGACGCCCATGCCGGGCATTCAATACTCTTTTTTCATCATCCTTACCGTGTATATTTTATTGACGCTAACGGTTATCTGGTTGATGTATCGACAAATAAAGTCAATTCATCAAAAATATAAGGTTTAAGTTATGTACATAGAATTAGTGATGGCCATTATGGGCGTGAGTTTGGTTTTGTATATGATTTTGGGTGGTGCTGATTTTGGAGCGGGAATCATCGAAATCTTTACAGGGAATAGAGGGAACGCTACGGTTTCGCGGGCAATGGCGCCCGTCTGGGAAGCAAATCATATGTGGTTAATTATTGCCATTGTGATTCTTTTTAATGGTTTTCCAAAGGCATACCGAATTCTTTCTACCAACTTACACATTCCCGTTTTGATTTTTCTGATTGCGATCGTGTTTAGAGGTGCAGCGTTTACCTTTCGTCATTATGATGCTTATCAAGATCAATCCGCAAATTTGTATTCTTACATTTTTAGATATTCTAGTTTCGTTGCAGTATTTTTTCTTGGGGTAACGATCTCAGCTTTTTTCGGCGGAACTATTCCGAATACGACTGTCGGTTCTTTTGCAGATTTGTATATCAGTCCTTGGTTTAATTTATTTAGCTTGGCGACTGGCATTTTCTTGGTGACTTTATCGGCTTACATTGCGACAATATTTTTATTGGGAGAAGTTAGCACGGAAGAAGGCTATTTGTGGTTGAGCAAGTTTAGTAAACGATTGTTTGTGCTTTCCGTACTTGCTGGCGTGGCGATCTTTATTAGTTCTTACGCCACTGATTTAGTTTTCCACAAAACTTTTTTTAATCATCCAATGTCGGTGCTGACGATTATTTGCTCAACGCTATTGGTTCCGTTAATTTTTAGATTGATTCAGCAACGAAAAATTTGGACGGTAAGAGTTACGGTAGCGGTACAGATCGTCTTAATTATGGTGGGATGGTTTTTGATACAATGGCCCAATTTTGTTTTGTTTTCCGATGGCACTACCTTATCAGTTTATGATGCAGCGGGTCCAACGATTACCATGAAAATATTATTTATTTGTTTGGCGATTGGTGTAGTGATTATTTTTCCTGGCTTGTATTATTTGTTTAAACTTTTTAAGTCGGAGGAGCATTTGAAAGCGGTAGACTAAATTTGATTTTCTCCCCTACTCGACTGACTGGCGATTTTGTTGCTAAACGATAACAAAACTACTGTAAAATGGCTATGAACACGTTAAGCGTTTACAGCCATTTTATCTTTACAAGTCGTTATTATTTTATTCGTTTAGCTTCTTTGTAAACGCCTTGAGCTTCTTGTACGACCTTATATTTTTCTACTATTCCATTTTCATTCACTTTAAAAATGTAACTAACCTCTGGAGAAAATCCATCGACAATAAATTTTGTTTTAGATACTTCTCATCTTATTTAATATTTATAATTTTCATGTGTAATTATTTTTATTCCCGAATTCTATTTTCTTTCTATCTTAATATTTACTAAAAATCCTCCACTATTGTCATCGAACCAAACGTGATTGTAATTAGCATCTTTTATCTTTACGAACTTTGTAAGTGCGTTAGACAAATCTTTTGTTTCTGGAAATAAAAAATTCGCATAAATGGAATTACTATCCGCTGGACAAGTTGTGATACTTTTCGGAATCCAAACATCATTTATTGTAAACCACAAAGTACCAGAAGCATTCACTTGCTTAGTATAATTTTTACTATAGTTCTATTTTACGCTGCGCAAGCGACTTTGTGACCTTTTATTCATTGCACTTGAACAACTGCTGCACCAACCCGTTTTGGAGATATCAAAAAACAAACGAAGTGTCGAACCGCACCAATTTAAGAATATCGAATATCCTACTGATTATAGCCTTGAGCTTTTCCGCTAATTCCGTGCAGGCACAGGAGTTTATAGAAAATCTTACCAAGATTTTTGAATTTAACATTGGTCCTAAGCGCCCAGATTCTACCTTTAGGCAAGCAAAAGTGGTCTTAGCGCCCATTGTGAGTTTCGAACCGAGCACGAGTTGGGCATTCGGAGTTGGTTCCAAGTTTTTGTTCAAGCCTTTTGGTGCAGGACCGGATACTCGGACTTCCAATATTCCAGTATCCGTACAATACACTTTAAATAACCAATTTATTGCTTTTTCGGAGTTTACCGTTTTCTTTCCGCAGGAAACTTATTTACTCAAAGGAAATGTTGGGTATTCAAAGTTTCCGATTGGCTATTTTGGAATTGGGAGTACAAAAAGAGATGATAGCCAGGTTGATATTTCTTTTGATAATTTACTTTTCGAACCTTTGATTTTGAGGCGTGTTGTTCCCAATTTCTTTCTCGGTGGTGGCTGGCGATATAATTCTTACAAAAATCTCGAACTTTTAGAAATAGACCTGCCTAATGAGGAAGATGAAATTCTTCTGGATTCCTTGGGTTCTACTTCTTCAGGTCTAGAAATTGCTGCTACTTATGATAGTAGAGATAATGTACTGAATGCAGGAAAGGGAATCTTTGCAGAATTTACCCACGGAATTTACAACGAAAGTCTAGGCAGTTCGAGTCGATTTATGCTGACCAAGCTTAATTTTAGGAGATATTGGACGGTATCTGAGCAGAGACCGAATGATGTTTTAGCCATAGAATTATTTTCGCGGATGAGCTGGGGTGATACACCGATATTAGAACTATCTTCCTTAGGTGGTCACGAACTTTTGCGGGGATTTAGAGATGGCAGATTCAGAGACCGTTATTCCTTTTTTGGTCAAGTAGAATATCGTTGGCAAGCGTTAGAACGCATTGGTTTTGTTTTCTTCGGAGGACTAGGCGACGTGACAGATGAATTGTCTAACCTTGATTTGAATAATATAAAGTATTCGCTTGGATCAGGACTACGGCTAAAAATAGTCAAATCAGAAAACTTAAATATTAGAATTGATTATGCTTTTGGTTTAGGAAAAGTTAGGGACAATAATTTTTACATAGGAATTGCGGAATCGTTTTAATCTATCTTAAACTTACGAGGATTAATTAGGTTTTCAACTTCATTAACTATTTAGTGATTTTCATGTATTTTTTAAATAAAATATTCTCCGACCCAAGGTGTTTTAAAAAAGATTTAGCTTCCCCTATTTAGCTATCGTTTTTCCTTTACTGTTTATATAGATTGTTTCCATCCCTACAATTGCTTTCGCAACGATATCATTTTCAATATACCACTTCTCCTCAAGTTTGTTTTCTTCGATACCTTGCAGCATTTCAAATTCAAACTTAGTCATTAATGTTCCTTTGATTGACGCTAAGCTGTACTTATAATTTTCATTTTGTAGCACGACTAAGCCTTTTTGAAGAAATTGAATTTGGGGATAATCCTCCGCAAAAACGCGAGTTCCTTTATGATTGATAATCCGCCATTTCTCTTGGCTGCCTAAATAAGCACCGATGATCGAGGAATCGGAAGGGGAAAGCAAAAAACCATCATAGATACTTTCACAAATTCGTTTCCCCTTTATATCGAACAAGCCTTGGCGTCCGTTTTCTACCACCACAACATAATATGGATTAACGAGACCACTGAATACCTCGTCATAGATAATTGGCAACAGCACTTCCTTTTTCGCATTGTAGAGCCCCATTCTTTTAGGGTCTTTTTGAGTGGCAACTAGTAATTCTTCTTCATATGCTTTTCCTGAAATAACGGAAATTGGCTTTATGAGTAGCGCAGGAGAATTGTCGTTCGATTCTTCTGTTTGCACATCGCTTTTTTGTTGGCTACAGCTCAATAAAATAGTTAATAGCGTTAGAGAAAGTCCAAATTTATAGTAGGATAACACCTTCATATTATGATTCGTTTTTATTGCTTTAGACCTAATCGAGTACTAACCAACTATTGGTGAAGATACATCGACTAAAGTTCCATCGGGATCTTTAAGTAGTAATTGCCGTTGTCCATAAAAAGTATCAGCTGGTTCTTTTACAATTTCAAATTGATTAGCCTTGGCGATATTGTAAATTTCATCGGCACTTTCAACCACAAAGGTAATATAAAATCCTTGTGGAGCCTTTTGAAAATCTTTGGGTATTATTTCATTTGAACGATCAATAATCCCCAGTTCTAATTGCTTATCTTTTGAAACCAGATGAATAAACCAATCGCTATCGTAAGCTACCTCAAAGTCGAATAGCGTAGTGTAGAAATGCTTGCTTTTGGATAATTGATCCGAGCATACATTCGTCATCATTCGATTAATCGTCGTCATTTTTTTATCTTTCATAATTGCATGGGTACTTCAGGTCTCAGTACTTAGTTGTTTAGCTAAAATATAACCGCTAATTCAGTTCCTTAAGAAATTCAAGCATGTTTTTTATGCTTGTAACCTCCAACATTATCTTTTTCGTCTCCTCATCCGCCCCACCAGAAGTAACCAAACCAACCAATTCCCCTCGCTCATCAACTACCGGAGCGCCACTCAATCCACCCAAGCGCGTTGGTCCTTTTACTTGTACAAGGTTATGGTAATTGCCTTCCGTTTTATCAAAAGTATAGGTATACATCCGTTGTGCCCCAGTCGTGTCACTATAAGACCAACCAATGGCGTATAAAGCTTCTCCCTTTACAAGAGGTTTCTTTCTAAATTGTAAAGGTTTATGTTTAGTTTTATTTTCTCTGATGGAGAAGATTAGCCAGTCATTATAAGTGTCCCAGTTGGCATACATATAATCCCAAGTTAAGGAATCCTTGCGGTTTGAATTTAACAATTGATCTAGGACGACGTAGCTTGTTTTATCGTTTTTGGGATGCATTCTCCATTCTTTTAATTCCTGATTAAAATCGACGAATTGCATTTTGTCCGTTTTCGCAATCATTAAAATGTGCTTTGCAGTAATTGCGTAGGTTTTGTTTTCGTAGTTCACGAGAAAGCCATTGGATGCGTTTGGGTTATCAAAGGAAGGATTTTTATAAGAAACGTTATTGATTAGCCCAATTGGTCGATCTTCTAATTTCTCTACGGAGGCGCAGCTCAGGATTAAAGAGCTTGCTAAAAAGAAGAATAGGATTTGCGGAAGTTTCACGAGATTCAAGTTTACGGTAGTGTGTTAAATGGCGGCAAGTTAAGGTAAAAACGGAGGGCACTTCCTATTTTGAATGAGTTTAACAGCTTCGTAACAGTTCTTCCAGAAAAAGAAATCTACTTTAGTTTTAATAACCCTACTTGGATGCGCTAGCTTTCAGGGCTAAATCGAAACCGACACCAGCTCCCCACCCTCGATATCCCGATCAAAAATAAAGTTATAAACCATCCCCGAAGGAGCTGTAATCGTCACGCGATACAAATGCCAATCGGGTCCAGTACCCGTGCCATCATGAGAGACCGTTAGCGTAGAAATAGCACCTACATTAAAACCCGTAAAATTGACGATGTGTGTCGTGTTTCTTTCAAAGCGGTAGCCATCTGCGGAGATATTATGGGTGACATTTCCCAAGGCACCAATAATCGTAAAGCTAACAACGGCATCTGTCCCCGCAGCGAAGCGATTAGCCGTGCGAACTTCTAATCGGTAGCTTGCAGCGCCAAGACATCGGGTTAAACCCGACCTAGGAATCCATGAATCAAAAATAAAGGTACTATCATCGATTACAGGAACAGTAGTAGATTCTACGCTTATTTCTGATAAAAACCAGCCCGGTGCATTGCCTCCAGTATTTCGGGAAACGGTGAGACAATCAAGCGTTCCCGCGTCGTCACCGATTAAGGTCACTCGATTGACATCTCCTTTTTCAAATAACTTAGGTAATTTAGAATCAAATTTTCGGGTTACGGTTTCCTCGGAACCAGAAAGTTGAAAAGTAAGGAGTGCATCCGTACCAGCGTGTCGCTTGTCTTTTGTCTTTACGGTCAATACGTAAGCAGGTAGCGTCGTCTCCGCAAATGGATTATCTTCGCGCGTCGCCAAGCGAATCAATGGCACGAACTCTTCTTCTTCGAGTAACGATCCTAACTTTGTAAGCTTATCTAAGTTGACAAAAATGCCATCTACACCAGCACGTAAGAAATGACGTAGCGTACTTTTTTTACCTAGCGTCCAAACAAAAACAAAGCGAAGTCCATTGCCCAAGGCTTTTTCGGCGACTGCTTCTTGTACAGTGGAGGCAATATTTGGCGCTAAGCCATTTGGAAGAAATTCCAAAACGCCATTGGCATACGCAGCATTGGTAACGCCATTGGTATTGAAGAAATTCTGAACTCCTAGATAATCATTTTCGGCATCAATCCCGAATCCAACTCTAGGTCCAACGGGGACAGCAATGCAAGCAAGTAGGAAATCTTGTTGTTCAAAACTACCAACGGAGACTAGAATATTCAAAGAAGGAATAAGGTTGCTGATAATTGTTTCCATAAACTCCCGGGCAAAGTCTGCATCTGAGATTTTACAATCAAAAAATACCAAAGCCAAGCGGTCATCGGAACGGGCAACATTGTTCAAGGTTTCTAAATAAGGAATCAAAGGAACAGAGGTGGGAATCAATCCTGGGCTAAATAAATCTGGCGCAGGATGCCGAACAACCAATTCGCCATCTCTTACATCAATATCACATTCGAGTGCATTCGCACCGCGGTCGATTGCTAATTGAATTTGTTCAGGAACATTGACGTGGTGGGCAATGGTATAGAAAGGACGTTGCATGATTTATGTTTTAGGATTCCGCGAAGATCAAGTATTCCTATTTTTAATCTATGTAAAATCGTTTTTGTTAGTGTGAGATTGTTTTTTGTTTACTACTTTGATAAAAACATCTAAAAAAACTGCTTCATCACTTGTTAAACAAGCCATGAAGCAGTAAATTTTCCCTTGGTTTACCACAGAAAAACAAAAATCGATGAATAAAAATTCCTATCTATAAATAATGCTTATTTACATAAAAAGTACCAAAAGGAATTACCGAGGCAAGAATAACAATCAAGGTCGTTTTGAAATCCCATTTCATTTTTGCTCGAATTAATAAAGCGACGACAATATAAGCCATAAATAAAATACCATGAGGCATGCCCAATGATTTTACCATAACTGGATTATCCCAAAAGTACTTCATGGGAACGCCAACGAACAAAAGTAAAAGATAGGATACACCTTCTAAAAAACTTGTAATTTTAAATACGTTTAACATGATCTGAGTATGATTTTTTTTTACAAAAAAACTGCTTTCCTTTCTCGGGTTTAAAGATAGGTCTTAATACCTAATCGAACAATATTACGCGATAGAAGTTGTCCAATTCTTTACCGCAGTTTTTATTTAAAAGAAATCCAAATTAGCTTTTACGACCAATTTCCGCTTGCACTCGATTCCAACTCCCTGCGTTGTAGGCTTCTATGCCAGCTTGTTTCAGAGAAGAAATTGCACTTCCTGCCCGAGCGCCTGATCGGCAACAAATAATCAGTGGTTTGTTTTGCTGCTTAAGTGACTTGATTTGATTTTTGATTTCGCTTAACGGAATATTGATCGATCGATCTGCGTGTCCTTGCGAAAATTCTGGTGCTGTTCGGACATCAATAATGACAGCGCCTCTTTCCATTAATTCCTGATAATCCAAGGAGCTACGCTTAAAAAGGCTTTTGAAAAATGATAACATATGCTTTTTGATTACAAAGATAAGCACTACCACGTCAATGCACAGTGATTTGTATCACATTGAAGTGCTAAATTGAAGCGGAGTTGATAAAAAAAATTAGCTTGGTTGCTCAATAGCGATCGCGTCTCTGACAAATTGCTTAAGAATTTCCATTTGATCTTTCGCTAAACTTTCTCCATATTTTCCAACTCGATAAGCCGTGAGCATAAAAATTATGGCAATGGGAAAGGCAAGTAGGAAATGAGAATAACTGCCTAATAGGAGTTTTGAGAAGCCATAAGAAGAGACAAAAAAGCCAGTAATTCCAACTGAAAAATAGATAAATACAAATAAAGTCCAAACGGGCGGACGTGGTCCAATCAGTCCCGAAACAACGGCATGATTAGCATTTTCATCGTTTGATTCTACTCTAAAATTTAATTGAGGAGACCAGTAATGTACGTCTTCCCCCACAACATCTAAAATAATGTGAGTGCCTACAATATATCCATGAATACCATCCGGTGTGTGCTTTAATAATTGCTCAATTCTATCCATCAACTTCTCTTGAGTATGTGGAACGGCAATGCTAAATCGAGGTCGAATGTGCGTGATGGAAGTATCCATGTCCTGTAATTTTAGCAAAAAATAAGCAATTCTATTGACTTCTACTTATTAAAATCTATTTTTTTAGCGTTGAGCTTATCGTAGAATTAAGCTTCATCAATACTGCTAAAATAGGACAAGTAAATAATGATTTTTGTCACTGTAATGCAAGTGCTTTTACGAATAAAATGGAGTAGAATAGTTGTAGTCTTTACTTCATCAAAGTCCTCATTTCATTGGTCTTCGTTTTACTTCCTTCAATTGAAAAATATGCTTGTCCGTTAATTTATTCCATGCTGCATCAGGCCTGTTTACCCGATCAAGCAAATAGATCAACTTGGTTTGTTGAAATTTATCGGAAGCATCTTTTAGAGAAGTAGGAACTTCCTCCAAAGCAAGCTCGTAAGTTGACCGATACCCACGACCATCTTTATCAAACCAATGTACGGAAATCCTTTTTGCTAAACCGTAACCTTGTTCCTGATTGATTCGCACAAAATGACTGTCGGTCTCATTTTTTAAGTTGATGGAATTTGTTTCTCCGTTATGATAAAGGACATGAAGGGCAACTACATTTTCTCCTTCAAAAGTATAAAACTGAGGCGTACCGAAACGTTTGTTTGCAATGATAGGAATTGAGTCTGTCACGGTTTGTTGTGCCTTGGTAGGACTACTTACTGTCGCTCGATAAACCGCTACTTGCATTGCAAAACCGGAAGTGTTGATATCTTGATCAGCAAACCACAAACTAAGTAAGCCGCTTGGTGCAATGCCTAGCTTAAGAGAGATTTGTCCTTCGGGATAGTCCTTACCGTATTTTTGTCGCAGCAAGGCATAGTTTGCATTGGAATAAGCAATGATTTTATCTTTTGGAAAGCGAAAACTTGAGGAGTAAACAAGACCTGTTTCCGTTTCTTTCCAAGAAATCGTAACGCTATCGGGTAAAAAATCAGTAAGCTTATTATGCAGTATTCTCCCAACTGTTCCTCCGGACCAACCAGAAAAATTGTTCATCGTCGTATGTCTAAATATTTCCTTATCCGCTTTGTAGTAATTAATATTTTGAATACTAAGTTCATAGTCCAACGGCTTGGTTAATTCTAAGGTCCAATTGTATTTTTTATCAGTTGTAAAGATATTTTTAGCGTAGAGGAAAGCTCCCAATAAGGTCAACAAAACAAGCACCGTAAGTAATAAAGGTAATTTCATAAATAGCTAATTTTCATTTATAAGTAAATCAACGCTTTATGCACACGTTATATTTGCCTTGCACAGTTATAGCGCTTGCTGGGCTTTTTCTAACTTATTTTTCAAAAGTACTTTTTCTCCATTTTTAGTCACCAAAGCTAAGGCTTTATTTAAGTACTCAATTTCTGATGCAGGTTCATTATTGAGTCGGAACAATTCTGCCATGAGCCAAAAGTAGTAATAATTATTGTTCAAATTCAATTTCTGTGCTGCTATGATTGCTTCTTCGGGCGAGTTTGCCAAGGCAAGTGCAAACGTTCGATTGATCGCAATGATTGGCGAGTATTCTAGCAGAAGTAATCTATTATACAGTTGCAAAATATTATTCCATTTATCGGGTGCTTCCGTAGTATGCCAGTAAGCAATGGCCGCTTCCAAATGATACTTGGAAACTTTGTTGGCGTGTGCAGCTTTAGCAAGATAATATTCTCCTTTTTTAATCAGAGCTGAATTCCACTTACTTTTGTCTTGTTCAAGATAGAGAATATGTTGACCAGTTGGATCGGTTCTAGCGTCAAACCTTGAGGCGTGAAAACACATCAAAGCTATTAAAGCGTAGGTGTCTTTTTTGGGTAGAAAATTTTGTGTTGACAGGAAGATGGCCAAGCGCATCGCTTCCCAGCAAAAATCTTGTCGGATGTTTTCATCCTTGGCACTGCTGTAGTAGCCTTCATTAAAAAGTAGATAAATAATTCTTAAGACTGGTGCGGTGCGGCTAACATAGTCGGTTGGATCGAGTTGATTCCAAGACGTTTTGTATTTTCTTAATTGTTGTTTTCCTCGGTATAATTTTTTATTGATATTTTCTTTATTGGTAAGTAGCGCGGCTGCAATTTGATCAATTCCAAAACCACATAATAAACGAAGCGCTAGACAGATTTGAGTGTCAATTTTGAGTTGAGCATTACAAATAGCAAACATCATATTCAACAAACCATCGGAGATCAGCTGTTCATTCAGTGTTGTTTCTGCTACCTGCTGTTGGGTTTGAATATAATTCCCTTCCACCTTCTCTTTAAAGGTTTGCGTTCTTCGGTAATGGTCTCTAAATTTGTTGACCGCTACTTTCCGCAACCAAGCCTTTGGCAAGGCTGGAACGCCTTTGTGCGCCCAGACTTTCATCGCATGAAGAAAAGTATCGCTCACAATATCTTCCGCCAATTGAATGTTCCGTATGCCATAAAAATGACAAAGTACGGCAACTAGGTTGCCGTACTCTGCTCTAAATATTTCTGCTAGTTGGTGATCAACCATTTGTTTTGATGTACTTACATTCCTTCGAATACCATAATATCCCTTACCTCTACTTTTCCGCCTTGATTCAAAACGGGGCAACCATTAGCAAGCTTTATTGCCTCTTCAATTGAAGCTGCGGTTACGATAATAAAACCACCAATCATTTCTTTTAATTCTGCGTAGGGACCATCCGTGATTGCGCCATCAGCATGTAGCGTTTTACCTTCGAAACCTAGTGCTTCGCCAGGGTTTTTGAGCTTGCCTTGTGCGGCGATTCCACCCATCCAATCTTGCCAAGTTTTTACTTCCGCTTGAATCTCTTCTGGAGTTGGTTTTGTATTCGGATCGGGTTCGCTGTGGAAAAGCATCATGAAATCTTTCATTTTTTTACAATTTTTACTGAAGTTATTGAAGCAACTTCTTTGTTAATAATTCATTATCACCTACTTGACGAATGAACTACTTTGAAATGGGACAAAAGCTTGTACTTTTTTATAAAATTGTTTAAAAATATGTTTTACGCAAAAGCTAGCGTTAAGTTCTATCTTTTGCATTTTGATTGATTTTGATTGATCTAATTTTCTTTTACTTCAAATTTCGAGCACCAATTCCAAATTTTTGTAGTTGACTCATTTACCGTAACTACATCCAATTTTTCTCTCACTAAGAAGCAGTAACCAGTAACTCCCCCACTCGAACTATGTGACATGCCACTAAAGCGAAAGTGTTTGCAATTGAGGCAACAACCAACTTCAAGCGGTTTACACAATTCAATCATTTCTTTAGTTAATTTATCAATCCAATATCCATTATAATCCGTTTCGCGAATAATTGTTTGAGTATTAAAATGAAAAAAATAAGTACGAGGATAAACTTTTCGAATGACTAAAGAAGAAGTATTCGAGCTACCTTTGAGCGGAATTCGGGTAACTTCTACCATTGATAGAACTTTCATTATCTCCGCTTCAGCTTTTTCTAAGACTTCATATTTTTTAACATCTAAGTCTGCTAAAGAAAGTTGATTAAGGATAGGCTTTGAATAAAAATAATAAGCAAAAATTTTCATATTTTTATGAATGCCTACCTCGTAGCCTTTAGCTGTTTTTAGTAAAGAAATTACCGTTTGACCATTGGTAAAATATTTAGCTGCGCGATATACGTGCGCCAGATTCAATTCCACTAAATTTTCAATATTGCCAATTTGATCATAGCCTTTTAGCGTACACTCTTTTTCAATCGCCATGGCTACCTGCGTATTTTTATTTAAATGTTGCTCCTTGTATAATTGCAATCGCTGCTCATACAAAGTTGGAATGGCTAAACGAAACGAGAAAATGTCATTACTGTAATATTGATCGACCTCAATTTCGTAGTCTACGATTTTTTCTATGGCTATTTTCATTTTTTATTGTTAACGAGTTGGGACCAGGACGGCTATGTTTTATATTCCACTTTTTGCTGCTTTTAAAATCATTCCATCGGCTTTAATTTCATATAATAATAAGGAATCGTGATGAACTTTATACATTCCGTCGGAATTTCCCATCAAAAAATCATCCGTTAAGTACTTTTTATAAACGCCGAGAATTAGTTGATTTCCTTCACAAATTATTTTAGAATGGATAATATTTAGATCTCCTACATCTCCCCTATTCTGAGCAATAAGTACGGACTTCAAAACAGCTTCTTGCTCTATATTAATCAAGCTCGCAAAAATGGAATTGTAGCCAAATTTTGCACCATTCGTAATTAAATTGAGTTCCATTTTTTCATTAATTACAATTGTTTTGTACTTGTAAAATTTACTGGATTTACTTTCTTCTCGCACTACTTCTTTCCCCAAACTAACGCTAATTTTATTTGAAACTTCCTTAGGAAGTTGCTCATAATTTTCGGGATTAATTTCAGCGTTGATGGAATCAGCGTTGATCTTTAAAACAAAGCTATCTTCTATTTTGAGCTTTGTGTTTTCAAAAAGTTTGACTTTAGTTTTTGGGTTGCTTAATGAATCTTGTTTTATTTCAAGGACCTCCTTTGGTTGTTCCCGATTTTCTTTTGCGGGGGAACAGCTAAATAGGAAAAAGCAACAAGATAGTAGGTAGCTTATTTTAAGATTCATTAGCTTAAATTTTTTTTACAAATAATTTGCTCTGCGGATACTCATTTTGATTGACTGCTACGAATGCAGCTTTTTCAAAAATGCGGATAGAAGCAATATTTCCTTGCTTGCACCATGCGATTATTTCTTCGACTGATTCTTCGTCACCAAGTTTTTCCATCACCATTTTAAGTGTCTCCTGACCATATCCTTTTCCCCAAGTTTCTTTTCTAAAGGAAAAACCAATTTCAACTTTATTCTTACTCTTTTCCTCCCTAATTAAAAGTAACGTTCCGATCAATTGGTTGTCTTTAAGTTTGAAGTTGTTTTAAAATGGGGGTTGAAATTAGTTGTAAGCGCTTGGTTTTCAAGATGAAGCTCCATTTTTTTTTCGTAGCCATAGCTACGGGGAAAAAAATTAGCTGAAATATTGGAAATCAATGGCTTGCAAATAAAT
>JBGCFY010000310.1:0-13225 GCA_045110315.1 Saprospiraceae bacterium | reverse complement strand
ATTTTTGATCGGTGTCGATTGGTGATTTTTGAGCGTTAGCGCGATGGTTACGGTTTGCCCACAAAAAATATTTTCTACCGCTTGTTCATCAGCATTAAGGAGCGCAATGTTGACAAATTGAAGTTCGCCTTTCCCTTTGCGATCTTTGCGTTGTACAATATCAATTTGCGCATTTTCATCTCGCTGCTGCAAATACTGCTGGACAATTGCTTCCGTTGCGCCGTCAGCAATAATTTTTCCTCGATCTAATAAAATACTGCGTTGACAAAGTTTTAACACAGCCGCCATATCGTGACTCACAAATAAAATGGTACGGCCACTTTGACTGACTTCACTCATCTTACCCAAACATTTCTTTTGAAACTGCGCATCTCCTACGGCTAATACTTCGTCAATGAGTAAGATTTCGGGTTCTAAGTGTGCTGCTACGGCAAAAGCCAAACGCAGCTGCATACCGCTAGAATAATGCTTGAGTGGTGTATCGATAAACTGCTCAACACCAGAGAAGTCTACAATTTCATCAAACTTTTGCTTGATCTCCAAACGGCGCAATCCAAGAATAGCACCATTTAAAAATATATTCTCTCGACCGGTCAGTTCAGGATGAAAACCCGTACCAACTTCTAATAAACTAGCGACTCTTCCCCGCGCGGTAATGCGTCCTTTTGTTGGCGGCGTAATTTTAGAAATCACTTTTAGAAAAGTAGATTTACCCGCACCATTCCTACCAATAATACCCAAGGTTTCGCCTGGATAAACTTTCAAGTTAATATCTTCTAAAGCCCAAATTTTTCGTTGCTTTTCTTGCTGCATTAATCGTTGCCAGTACCCAGCGATCACATCCCGAATGCTCAAATAGCGTTCTTTCGTAGTACCAATAGTGTACTGCTTAGAAAGTTGATGAATATCTAAAATAGGTGTCTCCATAGATTTTAGGCAAGGTCTGCAAAGTAAGCTTCGGTTCGTTTAAAATTAAAAATACCGAGCATAAAAATTACGATCGCTGCTGCGACACTAATTCCCAAAAGTACAGGATCTAAAGGAACATTCGTAAAGCTCGTCCGCATGAGTTGAATGGCGCCCGTCATCGGATTCAACGCGAGTAAATAGGATAAACGCTCATCCGCCACCACGGAAATGGGATAAATGACTGGCGTTACAAAAAATAAGAATTGCACCAGAAAAGGAATGATATATCTGAAGTCTCGATACTTGACATTTAGGGACGCGAGTAAGGTTCCCGCTCCAAAAGCAGTTAGCATACTGAGACTTAACCCGAGGAATAGATAAAGGAAAAAGGTTCCTACCGGAAAGGTAAAATCAAGGGTAAAGTAATAATATAGCAAGATGAAAAAGAAAACGAGTAGCGCCATTAGAAAGTCAAAACAAGCAGTGAGGACACTCGAAAGAGGAATAATTAAACGAGGAAAATACACTTTTTTGATAATACTCGCGTGGGAAATCATGCTATTACCAGCATTACTAATACCGGAACTAAATAGGTTCCACAGCAAAAGGCCACTATAGTAAAAAATGGCAGGAGGCATTCCGTCCGTAGAAAGTTTTAGGCTTTTAGCAAAAAATAGAATAAAGATGGACATCATAACTAAGGGTTGTAGAATAGCCCACAAAAAACCTAAGAGGGTTTGCTTATACTTAACCTTAATATCGCGCCAACTAAAAAAGTAGAAGAGTTCTCGAAACTGCCAAAGTTCTTTTAGCTGTAGCGAAAACTGACGCGGAGGCGTGATGGTATAGATGATATTTTTCGTTGTTTTCACGACGACATTAATTTGTCTCAAAGTTATCTTTAAATACTATATCTTTGAAGTAATATAACGATAAATTATTCACGAATTGCGATTTAAATCAAAATGCAGGTTTTAGTGCTTCCCTCTTGGTACCCAAGTCCTAGTTCACCGCAAGATGGGATCTTTATCTTTGAGCAAGTAAAAGCTTTGCAACAGAGTGGTTTAGCCGTGGCTGTTTTACACGGATCTTTTCAGTATCGCCATCTTTTTAAAGCAACGGAAGCTAATTTTTCGATAGAAGCTGAAGTTCCTACCTTCAGAGCAAAAGGCTTTTTTCCACCCAAAATAAATACGAAATTGATTGAAGCTTGGGCGCGGCAACATTTCTCGCTTTTTGAACAATATCTTGAGCAATTTGGACGACCAGACTTGCTTCACGCCCATAGTTATTTGGCGGGTGCCGTTGCATGGCAGCTTTCACAACGCTACGATATTCCTTATGTCTTGACGGAACATTTATTTCGGTTTTTGACGGAAGAGGTTCGATTACGCCATCGGAAGTTGGTACGGAAAGTTTATGACGGAGCGTCTGGGTTGATTGCGGTGAGTACCGCTTTACAAACTAAAATGCAAGCGTATACCCAAACCAAGATTGAGGTCATTCCCAACTTAGTCGATACCGAGATCTTTCGATCCCTAGGTTCCGTACAGGAGAAAAGAGAATCGCCCATTTTTGTTTCGGTAGGACATCTTACGGTTACCAAAGGCTATGATATTTTGATTGAAGCGTTTAGTCAATTCAACGCTCGACGGTCAGATAATCCAGTTTTGAAAATAATCGGTGCGGGGACTACTCGTGCTTCGCTACAAAAACAAATTCAACGTTTAGGCTTGACAGATTCTGTATTTTTATTAGGTGCACAAGACCAAAAAACGGTAATTGAAATATTGCAAACGGCGAGTTGTTTCGTATCGGCGAGTCGGGTAGAAACTTTTGGTGTTGCGATTATTGAAGCCTTAGCATTGGGGCTGCCGGTGATTGCTACGCGCTGCGGTGGTCCCGAAGAAATTGTGAGACCTATCGTTGGACAATTGGTGCCCATTGAGGATGCAAAAGCTTTGGCGGAAGCGATGCGAAAGGTCGAAGATCAAAATTATGACCCTAAAGTGATTCAAAATTACATTGAAGCACGCTTTAGTAGAGCCGTCGTTGTGAATGAATTATGTAGCTTTTACAAAAATGTACTTAATAGCTCTTCTTCCTAAAAGAGAGGGAACTTAAAAGCGATAATTTACTCCTAAATTTGCTCCAAATAGCATATATTCTTGCTTGATATTGTAAGTTTCTGCCGAAAAATCTTGCGGGAAATACCGCAGGGTTGGCGAAAAATGCACCTCAATTGTATTGCTGAGTTGGCGACGAAGCGAAAGTCCTAGATGATAACTTAAGCCAATATTGGATTTAAAATACACATCTTGCTTTTCCGCAATGTCAATATCCTGAAAATCTGCGTTGGGAATAATACCTTTGGTTCGTAAGGATAAATTGACTAAAACTCCAAGCTCCATCCCAGCCTTCCAGCGTCCAAAGGAACGTTGGAAGCCCAATATGATCGGAAGATCAATAAGTCGATACGTATTGTATATTTCTTTATTGATTGTCGTTGTCGTCGTTTGTAAAATCTCTCCCATCACCTCAGTTGTATCTCCGTACAAATTCACTTTTAAGGTTTGTACACCTTCAGTAAAGCTTTCGGTAATTTCAGACTTATTCAACTGGTAAAGGTCCGTAATGGTGGTTTGTTGTAAGCCTAAGGATAGTCGTAAACCAGTGCGATGTTGTACTTCTAAATTGATGCCAAAATGTATGGCTTCTAAGCTTTTTTCATACTGGTTTCTCAATATTTTATTTTCCTCATTCGTATTTTTCTTAACAATTAATTCTCGGTTGACAAAACTTATACCTCCCGTTGCACCCACGGAGAAGCGGAATTTTTTCGATGGCTTGATCACTTTCGTATTCGAGGTAAAAGGTTTTTCTGGTAGCGTAATCTTAGCAAGATTAGCTCCAGTATACGCTAAAGGATAACTATAGAAATCAGTTTGAATAGGACGAAGACTACTCATCTGTTCCGCAATCGAATTGATCTGTAGCTTGTTTAAAATAGCGCTTTCCGACTGCTTACTTTGCTCTGGCAAAGCATTTTTAGTCAGCCCTTGAACAGTGGAGAGGGTTGCTTTACTTGCCTTTTTAGTTTTGGGATATTCCTCCTTTGTTATATCACTTTTTGTTCCAGCGATTGAAGCAGCATTAGTTTTAAGTCGTGTAGAAGATGATAAATTGAGATTTATATTGCTTGTGTTGTTTTGGCTTTTATTTTTTGATACAATTGGTTTTTGTGGCTTTATAGCTGATTTGGTTTGAGCTTGTGTTTGTTGTGTTAAATTTGACTTTGCATCATTATTCTTGCTGGTAGAAGATTTGATAGAAGGATCCGTAAATTCAGTTTTTGGTGTTACAATCGGAGCGGTATTGTTTGTATTGTTTGTTGTGTTCTTCGTTGTATTTTGTGATTCTACTAAACTTTTATCTCTAGTTTCGATTGGTGAAGCTTTCTTAGAAAGCTGGTTTGTAGTAGTAGGAAATACAAAGTAAGCGGTGCCACCTAAGCAGAGTGCGCCTACTAAGAATATCCAAAAAAAGAAACGTTTTTTCTTACGCTTTTTTTGGTTGATAAGATCTACGCTAGGTTCGATGGCGGACCAGATGGCATCTACATCTACCTCCACTTCTTCCGCTTGCGCGTCTTTTTTGAATCGTGATTTAAAATTTTCCCACTTCATGCGGATTCATTTTTTTTTTATGGAGCTTTATCTTTTCTTGTAACATTTTTCTAGCTCTCGTCAATTGAGAACGAGAAGTACTTTCGGTAATATCTAGTAAGTTGGCAATCTCTTTATGTGAATATCCTTCCACAATATTGAGATTGAAAATGGTACGAAACCCATCGGGTAATTCTTTCAGGAGGGAGTTAATTTCTTCCAGCCCAAAATAACTATACACTTCTGGTTCGGCACTATGGTGATCTGGAAATTCCACTGGTGCCACTTCCTTTTTAAAACAAGACTTGTTAATCCAAGTCAAGGAACATCGGATGGCAATCGTTCTCAACCATCCTTCAAATGTTCCTTGTTCGTTGGGTGTATATTTTTCTAGGTGTGTAAAAATGCGAATCAAGCTTTCTTGTAAAACATCTTTTGCGGCCGCTTCATCTCGGGCATACCTTCGACAAACAGCCATCAACATCTTTGAATAGCGTTTGACCAATTCATATTGGCTAGATTTTTTGCCTTGTAAGCAATCTTTAATAAGTTGTTTTTCCGAAAGCAAATTTACTGAGTTTACAAAACTGGAAATAAATTTTAAGAAAAACAACGAGGAATAAAAATTGATGTTACTCCTCGTTGTTGCTTTTACTTTTTCATTTGGTTTTTTTAAAACGCTTTGAAGTAACGAGCTCGTTAACTTTAAAGCATTTCCGTATTATTGTGCTACTTTGAAAGAACCACTAACGCTTACTACTGTCGTTCCGACAGGAGTAACATTATCGAATTGACCACTGAAGGTACCAATAATATCAGTATCAAAGGTAGTAACTTCAAAACTAGTAAAATTGTCATTATTGTTAAGTTGCCATCCCAGGTCAGGATCAGAAATTCCTTCGATGAAATTGTCATTGTCATAGTTACCAACAGAGTCTCCATTAAATCCGAAACCAACGAATACATTATTTGGATTTTGTCCTAAGTAAATGTAAGTACCATCAGGAGATACGTTAACTACAGGGTTTGGATAGATCTGCGTTACGCCATCAATAGTTAGGATGATGTAATGGTCTACACTGGTACCACAAGCACTTATTACTCCAAGATCTGTTTGGGTATTAGCTGGAACTATTTGTGGTGCACTACTGACTAAGTCATCCAAGTCAATCGCGGTAACCTCTACGTCTGTTACACCACTACAAGTAGTAAGGGTAATAGAAAAGTTACCCGTATCTGTATACTGATATGTCGTTTGATTTGCGAAAGAAGCGATAACCAAACCATTCGTCAATGTCGTACCCGCACAGTTTAATAAAGTACCACTGACTGTTGTTGCATTGACGGTATTCAAAGTCACTACGATATTACCTAAATCAGTATCTGCATTCAATGGACTAATCGTTTGACTATGTACGACTTCCCAACAAAGACCAATTACCTCTAGTAAAATTTCTTCGTTAGACGGGACCAAACCAGCAACAGAACCATTTTCATCGGTGTAGCCATAGCTACATAAAGCGGTAGTACCTGTTAATGTTAATCTAACGCCTACATTTTCTAAAGGATCGCCATTCGCATCAACAATCGTCATCCCCAAAGTAACAGTTGGTAAATTTACATCGCAATTCCAAAAAGAAAAGTGACTCACTTCTCCTACATAGTTTCCTCCCTGCAAAGTAGCACTACTCTCTTCTACCCAATAGCCATATTCTTCGTTGTAAGACCAAAGCGGAATACTTGTCGGAGCATTATTTAAAAGACTTTGTGCTACAGGAAAACTAATCGTCGCTTTTTGCCCTGCTAAGATATTTAAATATTCGTCGTTGTCCCCTCTTAATTCTACCGCGATCATACTGTAACTTCCTAAAACAGCTTGCTCGATATCAGCATTTACACCAACAAGATTACCAGGCATTTGATCAAGCGTAGCAGGTGCCGTCGGGTCTAACCATTTTGAAGCAACACGTACGGTACCTTCGTAAAGCGAACCGTCACTTTTCTGGATACTATTCGCCGCAAATTCTACCGAACCGTTTCCGTTGTTGAGGCTGATACTTCCGCCACTAGTTGAGCTAAAACTTTGATCAAATACTTTAGGTAAAAGTTGAATCTTAACTCGATTTTTTGCATCATTTTTTGGGAAAAACCTACGACTACCGTTAAAGTAACCAGACTTTTCTACTTTTACAATACTACCTAAACTATTCATGGTTTTACCATTATAAAAGAAATGACCATACTCATCTGTAGCAACCGTTTCATTGCCTAGTTTAACCATGGCGTCGGTAACGGGATTATTATTTTCATCAACCACGAAACCAATCAGGTCCCCAACGATGTTTTCTACCGGAGCAACAAATTGCTCAACAATCGGGTTTTCCGTATTATTATTTACTTTCACCTCATTAACATCTTTGCGACAAGCAGAAAACAGCAGGAGGAAAAAGAGACTAAAAAAGATTGAATTTTTCATTATATTATTTTTAAGTTTATTCTTGTAAATGAGAGTTAAGATTAATTTACTTAAACCTTAGAGTTGCGCAATTAGGTTAAAGGACAATAAAAGCATTTGTGATTGCCCTTCATCTAGTAAACTCGTACAATTTGCGATTCGCTGCACAGCTACCTAATTTTTTTTTATAAAAACTGAATTAGTAAGACTAAAGTAGCTGTTTTTTTCTTTTAAAATTATTTAAACAATTGATTATTAGTTGATTATGGTTTTTGTTGAAATAATATTTTTTTGAAAGTAATTGCTTATTTGTTTACTTGACGATCATTTAAATTTATAAATTTCTTTAATTTCACGAGTAGAACACACTTTTGGTATGAAATTGAATAGAAATACTCGCATTAGAATAGGCTGTTATTGGTCATTCTTGCTTTTTACATTATCTTTTACTGCTTGTCAAGAAGTAAGACCAACAAATGCTACCACTCAATTGGTAGCGAATCAGCGCGTTATTCCCGCAAAAATTGACTTTAACTTTCACGTCAAACCTATTCTATCGGATCGCTGCTTCAAATGCCACGGACCAGATAAAAATACCCGCGATGGAGATCTCGCTTTTCATGAAAAAGAATTAGCCTTTGCTGCTTTGGGAGAAAAGAATAAACATTATGCTATTATTCCCAAGGATACGGTAAACAGCACTTTACTACAACGTATTTTTCATACCGATCCTAACGAGATTATGCCACCACCTAGCTCAAATTTAAGTTTGAGTAATTATGAAAAAGAAATTCTAAAGCGTTGGATCGAGCAAGGTGCAGAGTGGAAAACCCATTGGGCATTTATTCCTCCAAAAAACCCTACGTTACCGACGGTTCAACAACCAGCGGAAATACAAAATGAAGTTGATTTATTTATTTTAAATAAACTAGAAACACAAGCTTTAAATTTTTCCCCACGAGCAAGTAAAGAAAAACTAATTCGGCGGGTGAGTTTTGATTTAACAGGATTACCGCCGACTCTTACTGCGATCGAAAATTTCCTCTCAGATGATTCCGCGAATGCTTTCGAAAAAGTCGTAGATCAATTATTAACGACACCCGCTTACGCGGAACGAATGGCAGCAGATTGGATGGATCTTGCTCGTTACGCAGACACACACGGTTATCAAGATGATTTTGAACGAACAATGTGGCCTTGGCGAGATTGGGTCATTCACGCTTTTGATAAAAATATGCCGTACGATGATTTCGTGCGCAATCAAATCGCTGGAGATTTATTACCCGCCCCTTCTTTAGAACAACTCATTGCGACGGGCTTTAATCGCAACCATAAAATTACTTACGAAGGTGGTGCCATTGACGAGGAATATCGTACTGATTACGTTTCGGATCGCACCCAAACTTTTGGTACCGCATTTCTAGGTTTAACCATCGAATGTGCAAAATGCCACGATCATAAATATGACCCCATTAGCCAAAAAGACTATTATTCTTTATTTGGTTATTTTAACAATGTTCCCGAAAAAGGATTTATAGAAAATAAAGAATTTACCCCAAAACCTTATCTTACCTTAACTCCTAAAGAAATTGCTAACCAAGTCAGTTTCATTAATAATTTGGATTCGTTAACCGAAATCAAATTAATGATCATGCGAGAAAAAAAACAAGCGAGAAAAACTTTTGTCTTGAATCGAGGCTTGTATGATCAACTCGGGGAAGAAGTGACTGCCGCTCCTCCCCATGCCATTCAAGTAAAGCAAAAAGATTTTCCTAAAAATCGCCTCGGGTTAGTCAACTGGCTTTTTGATCCCGAGCATCCGTTGACGGCAAGAGTTGCGGTTAACCGACTTTGGCAACAAGTATTTGGTCAGGGGATCGTAGCTTCTGCTTTTGACTTTGGAAATCAAGGCACCCTTCCAAGTCATCCTGAACTATTAGATTTTTTGGCCTTAAAGTTTCAAAAAGAAGCTTGGGATATAAAAGCGATGCTGAAGTATTTGGTTTTGTCTCGCACTTATCAGCAAAGTGCTAAAGTTTCTAAGGAAGCCTTGCAATATGATCCAGCAAATAATTTATTGGCGCGTGCGCCTCGAAGAAGATTAAGTTCAGAAATGATTCGAGATCAAGTTTTGCAAATTAGTAATTTATTGCATCCTATGGTTGGTGGTCGGAGTGTCAAACCTTATCAACCGGAAGGTCTTTGGGAAGAAACTACGGGCGGTGGTGGTGGTAGTACCGCTAAATATGTACGGAGTGAAGGAGTGGATTTATATCGTCGGAGTTTGTACACTTTTTGGAAACGCACCGTTCCGCCTCCGAGTATGTTAACGTTTGATGCCGCTTCGCGAGATCTTTGTACCATTAAACGTCAGGAAACGAATACACCTTTGCAAGCACTCGTTTTGCTGAATGACCCGCAGCTCATTGAAGCTTGTCGTGCGATGGCAGCAAATGCTTTTGCGTTGGAGGATCATTCGCCTCAAGCACGGATTCGATATCTTTTTAACCTTGCGACTTCTCGCTTACCTTCCGAAACGGAACTAAGTACATTAGAAGGCTACCTGTATCAAGAACAAGCAAATTTTGACGCGCATCCAGAACAAGCGAAACAGTATTTAGCGATTGGTGATTTTCAGGCAGACCGAACGATTCCTGCCACAACTTTAGCCGCATATGCCTTATTGGCTAATACGATACTCAATTTAGATGAAGCTATTTCTAGGGGTTAATTGAAAATTTGAATTCGCTATTCTCATAAGTATACGATATGAAAAAAATAATTAAAGAACGTGCTTTAAAACTTAATCGTCGTGCTTTCCTTTCGAAATCTGCCGTCGGACTAGGTTCCGCTGCGCTAGCTTCTTTATTTGGAATGAGTTTTTTTAGCAAAAACGAAAAAGGAATAATTACGGAGAATGCGGGCGGTGCGAATGGTATTCTGGATGCTTTACATCATCCCGCTAAAGTCAAGCGTGTCATCTATCTTTTTCAAAGTGGCGGACCTTCTCAGTTAGAACTTTTTGATTATAAACCTTTGCTTAATAAAAGGCGCGGAGAAGATTTGCCAGAATCGATTCGGAAAGGGCAGCGATTGACGGGCATGACAGCTGGACAAGATCGTTTTCCTTTGGTGGGTTCTTTTGCCAATTTCAAACAGCATGGTCAAAATGGTGCTTGGGTTAGCGACTTACTTCCTTACACGGCTAAAATTGCAGATGAAATTTGTATTGTCAAGTCAATGCATACCGAAGCGATTAACCATGATCCCGCAATTACTTTTTTTCAAACGGGTTCGCAACAACCCGGTCGACCAAGCATTGGTTCTTGGCTAAGTTACGGATTGGGTTCTGAGAATGAAAACTTACCGGCCTTTTCCGTTCTACTTTCAAGAGGAACAGGACGTCCAGATGGGCAACCTTTATATTCTCGTTTGTGGGGTAATGGTTTTTTGCATTCTTTACATCAAGGGGTACCGTTTCGATCAGCGAAAGATCCAGTCTTATATCTAAATGATCCTGCCGGAATAGATCGTGCTAGCCGTCGCAGGATGTTAGACAAATTAAGTGAGTTGAACACCAAACATTTTGAAGATTTTGGAGATCCTGAAATTGAAAGTCGCATCGCTCAGTACGAAATGGCTTACCGAATGCAAACCTCCGTTCCAGAGTTGATGAATATCGAAAAAGAGCCAGATCATATTTATAAAATGTACGGTCCTGATTCAATGACGCCAGGTACCTTCGCAGCAAACTGCTTGCTTGCTCGACGAATGGCAGAAAAAGGTGTTCGCTTCATTCAATTGTATCATATGGGGTGGGATCAACATGATAACTTACCAAAAGCAATTGAAAAACAAGCGAAAGATGTAGATCAAGCATCGGCGGCATTGGTGATGGACTTGAAACAGCGCGGTTTATTAGAAGACACTTTAGTGGTCTGGGGAGGAGAGTTTGGAAGAACTAATTACTCCCAAGGTATTTTGACCGATACAAATTATGGTCGAGATCACCATCCTCGTTGTTTTACGATTTGGATGGCTGGCGGTGGAGTAAAGCCAGGGTTAGTTTATGGAGAGACTGATGAATTTGGTTATAATATCACGAAGAATCCTGCTCACGTCCATGATTTTCAAGCTACCTTATTACATCAACTGGGGATTGATCATGAACGCTTGACTTATAAATATCAAGGGCGAAGATTTCGCTTGACTGACGTAGAGGGACACGTGATGAAAGACATTTTAGTATAACAATGATGTAATATGATCCGACGAAATTTTATTAAAAATACCAGCCTTGCACTCACTGGATGTCTACTTGGCAATCCTTCCGAAATATGGAAAACTTACGACCAAGATTTGATCATTGGGCACGGTACACATCGCTATAAAATTGATTTAAATTGGGGCGCATTGAATGCGCAATATTATCCAGTAAAAGATTGTCATGAGATGGTACAGGATTCGCAAGGTCGAATTATTATGTTGACGAATCATACGAAAAATAATGTCATCATTTATGATCAGTCGGGAGAATTATTGGAAGTTTGGGGAACAGAATTCCCCGGTGCGCATGGGTTGAGTTTGCAGGTTGAAGGAGGTGAAGATTTTCTGTATCTTACCGATTGTGAACGCCACGAAGTAATTAAAACTACCTTAACGGGAAAGATCGTACTCCGACTACCCTATCCCAAAGCATCTGGCAAATATAAATCAGCGTCGGAATACTTACCAACGGAAACTGCAATTGCAGAGAACGGTGATATTTACGTTGCGGATGGTTATGGTTTACAATATATTATCCATTATGATGCACGTGGAAAATTGCTCAATATTTTTGGTGGAAAAGGAACTGGGGCCGCGCATTTCGATAACGCGCACGGGATTTGTATTGATGATCGACAACCTAAAAATAAAACCTTACTGATTACTGCACGACAGCAAAATAAGCTAAAACGATTTTCTTTGTCGGGAGAATATATCGAAAGTATTGATTTGCCAGGAGCATATATTTGTCGTCCGGTGATTCATAAAAAAGAAATTTATTTAGCAACGATTTGGTCGGGAAATGGTAGTGAAGGTACTGGGTTTATTTCAATCTTGAATGAACACAATCAGCTCATCTCAGCGCCGGGCGCTTGTCAACCGCGCTACGAAAATGACAAATTACAACCTATGTATCAAACCTTAAAAGTATTCACACATCCTCACGATGTTTGTGTTGATCAGGATGACAATTTGTACGTTCCACAATGGAATGCGAGACAGACGTATCCTTTAAAACTAATCAGAGTATGAGAATCAGCTGGTGGCTATTTGGATTGATCTGTTTGAACGCTGCGTGCAAAAGTCCAATTGCTCAAAACATAAATTATACGCAAGCGACCCAAATCCAGTTGAGTACGCCAATGATTGAATTGGATTCGGTTTTTTTTCACGAATCGGCTAGATTACGCTTGACTTTCGATCATCCTGAAGTGATCTTGCACTACGCGGATGCAGGAACAGTTTTAGATCAAAAGAGTAGATCTTACGTTGCTCCATTGGTTTTTAAAAATACAAAATCGATTCAAGTACAGGCTTTTCATCCGAGTTGTAAAGCGAGTGAAGTCCAAGAGATTGAAGTGGTTCGACTGAACGAAATCGCACGACAGGCAACTATTAAAGTGACTCCTGCACCGAAGGCACCATATGATCAAGGTGGGATAAAAAGCCTACAGGATTTTGATAAAGCTAGCACTGCTTTTCGAGATGAGGCTTGGCTAGGTTTTCAAGCGGATACCATTACGCTAAGTTTAGCTTTTCCAGTAATACAAGCAGTAAGATCAATCGGACTAAGCTTTTTGAAAGATCATCATTCGTGGATTTTTTTACCAGAACGAATTGAAGTTTGGCGGGATAATCAGCAAGTAGCAAGTCTAGAAATACCTTTAGCAAAATCAAAGCAAGCAGTTGCTTTAAAAATAAAAAACTTAAATTTTCCTAGCATTAATACCAATAAACTTGAGTTGAAATTAATTCGTACGACTAAACTTCCTACTTGGCATCCGGGCAGTGGTTTATCACCGTGGATTTTTTTAGATGAAGTGCTAGTCAATATTTGATTTTCTATGCAGTATTTTACGCGTGGATTTTTCTACCTTTAAGAAATTATTTTTTTGTGTACAATTATAACTTGAATCACCCTTGTTTTTAA
>JBGCFY010000309.1:0-16377 GCA_045110315.1 Saprospiraceae bacterium | reverse complement strand
TAAATAAGGGCAAAAGATGCCGCTAAATGTTATAAGTTGTTATTTTAGCATTCCTAAATAAAATCATCCAAAATATTTCTCTCTATGAAAGCCATCCTTTGCCAAAGTTACGGTCCACCCGAAAATTTAATTCTAGCCGAGATCGATGCACCTCAGCCTGCTAAAAATGAAGTATTAGTACAAGTAAAAGCAGCAGCTGTAAATTTCGCTGACACCTTAATTATTCAAGGACTTTATCAATTTAAACCCGAATTACCCTTTACCCCAGGAAGTGACGTTGCAGGTATCGTATTGGCTATCGGAGAAGGAGTCAAACACCTTAAAGTAGGTGACGAAGTTTTTGGCTTGGTGTCTCATGGTGCTTTTGCCGAACAAGTATTACTACCCGCGAAGCAATGCTTTCCAAAATTACCAAATATGGATTTTGCGGTAGCTGCTTCGTTTATGATGGCTTACGGGACTTCTTATTATGCGCTAAAAGATCGGGCGAAACTCAAAGCGGGCGAAACGCTCTTAGTCCTTGGAGCTTCCGGCGGTGTAGGTTTGGCAGCCGTGCAATTGGGTAAACTTATGGGCGCAAAAGTCATCGCGGCAGCTTCTACGGATGAAAAGTTAGCCTTGTGTAAATCCTACGGTGCCAGTGAAGTGATTAATTATCAAACGGAAGATCTCAAAACTCGGGTCAAAGCACTTACCGATGGTAAAGGCGCAGATGTAATTTATGATCCAGTGGGCGCTCATTTTTCGGAAGCTGCTTTACGAGCCATTGCTTGGGAAGGTAGATTTTTGGTGGTAGGATTTGCGGCGGGTGATATTCCTAAAATCCCTCTAAATCTTGCCTTGTTGAAAGGTTGTCAAATTGTAGGCGTATTCTGGGGTGCATTTGCGATGAAAGCTCCCGCACTTAATCTCCAAAACACTTTGGAACTCGCGCAGTTTTTTACCGAAGGAAAAATAAAACCACACATTCATGCTCGACATACTTTGGCAGAAACGCCGGAAGCCATTGCAAGTTTGATGAGACGGGAAGTGAAAGGAAAAGTTGTGATTGAGTTGTAATATTTTGCATCAAGAGAAACAAGCGATCCCTTTAGCAGTAATTTTTTTCAAAGCTATTTTAAACAACAGTGAGTGATTTAATAAGCATTTTATAGCCATTTTATGAGTTGATTGGAGCTTTTTTAAGTAAATTTTAATTGAAAACTTATTTTTTCAAGTAAAACCTGCTTAAAAGTGTAATGAGATACGTTGTACTTTTGTTATTCAACAATAAAATAATAGCTATGAAAAATTTATGTTTACTCTTAGTCCTGTTCCTAATGCTCTCCTCTTGTAAAGGATTCTTTGAAACTGTAAATACCATTAGTGATACCATTTCTCTTATCAATGATGTAGGAGATAGGTTTTCCTCTCCGCACCAAAAGATAGCCACGATTAATTTGGAAGAAGGATCAATCGAAATCCTTAACCAAGCTAGAGCAAAAGATTTAATTTTTGTTAACGACACAGGAGAAAAAATATCCATCCACCTTGATTTAGATGATAAACGAAAGGATCATCTGGTGGCAGAAACCGTCGTTGTTGAAGAAGAAACGGCTACAAAAGAATACAATCGTTATTTTGATATGGAATATTGGCGATTAGATTTTTTTAACAGAAAGGAAAAGAAGAAAAAAAAGAAAGAACAAGTAAAGAATGAAATCCTACTAAGAATGAACGTTGAAGCCTTGTATCCCTCCTATCCTAACGAGGAGTTCTTCCATGATAGGTTAAATATTTATGGGCACTTCAACGGCGAAGAATTTGGAGAACTTAAAATAATCCTTTCTTATAAAGGAAACCATGACTTTCCCGAGGAAAAAATGGAAGAACTGCAAAAATTTACTTTTACAGCATCTCTTGCTCTAGGTAGAAGAAATTTTGAAAATGTTTTTTCCGCAACCGTAGAAGCCACAATTTATTATAACTTTACGGAAGGATTTATCGCTTTTAAAACCAAAGATGGTCAGCTTTGGATCAATGAAAAATTCAAAGAAATTTGAAAGTCTTTTCAACAATTTGAGTAAACAGAAAATTAAACTAAGTACAGTTAGCAAACAGTCTTGATGAGACACTTCCTAAAAGTGCTTTAAAATAAAAACCTATGTTCAAACCTATCCTTTCTATTTCCCTCCAACTCTGTTTATGCGCCTTGCTACTTGGCGCCGCTACAAAGAGCCATGCACAAAGCAAAAGTGTTAAAGCCATTCAAGCGGTCATGAAAAAACAAAGTGAGGATTGGAATAAAGGAGACATTGCCGCCTTCATGGAAGGATACTGGAAATCTGACCAACTGCAATTTATTGGGAGTCGCGGACCTTCTTACGGTTGGCAAAAAACTTACGATAATTACAAGAAATCTTATCCCGACAAGTCTGCGATGGGACAACTCGAGTTTGAGGTTAGCGATATTGATAAGCGTAGCCGTAAAGTATATACAATGATTGGTAGTTGGAAACTAAGTTATCCAGATAAAGAGGCGCTTGGTGGTTATTTCCTTTTGGTTTGGAAAAAAATCAAAGGAAAATGGGTCATCGTTGCCGATCACACCAATTTGAGTAAGTAAAAACCTTAGCGTATCTTTAGTTAGTTGTGTTCCAATAATTCTTGGCGGAGAATTAAGCCATTCTTCGCCTTTACTTCCCAAGGTTCCGTGGAATTGATATCTTGCGTATCTAGGATTTTTAATTCTCGGTAGACCAAGCCAACGTTTTTAGCATATTTTTCCATCGAGTAACGGAGTTCGATTAAGTTTTCGTTGTCTGCTTGAAAAACAGTCGCCACTTCTTCGAAGTTTTTACCGCCAATTATTTCCGCTTTGCCGACGCTTTCGATTTCATAAGACCAGTTTTTGAAAAAATCTATGCGTTCGCCAGCAATCGCTATGTCCAAATCGTCAGGAATAAAAATATTACCATTCCAAGTGGTTCCAGCCGTTGCGGGAAATACCAGTTTGATGAAGCGCAAGTTTTCCTCTACTTTTTGCGCTTGATTGTCTACGATACTCGCTTGCCAGATATCTTTAACTTCCCAAGCATCTGCCCAATCTGCCTTAACACTTCTTTGAATCACCGCTACTACAGCTCCCAAGTTATTGAAACTAGTATCAATAATTTCCTCTTTCAAAAACCCTTGAACCGTATCTCGAATAGTACCACTTGCGGTAATATCGTAAGTAATCGAATCGAGCTGATAGACGATGTACTTCCCTACCGTAAGTGGAAAATACTCCAAGCCCATATCTACGTTTAGCTCTTCCGTATTGGTATTTTCATTACAACTGACCAATAAGCCAAGTGCAAGACACCAATAGAAATATTTTTTGAAATCCATTTTGGGTACGTTTTATATTCAAACGAGTAAATCGGCAAAACCGTATCGCCATCGTCGATATTAAAAGGCAAAGAATACGCCAAACCAAGTGATTCGCTGACAACCAGCTTACCCACGGTAAATGATACCACCACCGACAACGTCATCTCCTTCGTAGAATACCGCAGATTGTCCCGGCGCAACGCCTTTTACATTTGCATAAAAGTCTACACCAATTTTATCCTCTATATTTCGCAAACTACTCAAGGTTCCTGCACTATTATAACGAATTTGGGTAACGACCTCTAAGCCATCTGGAATTTCAGCGTACTTCATCGTATTGACTTGACCAACAGTCAAACCATTACGCAGCAAAGCATCTACTTCTCCGAGGACAACGGTATTACTTTCAGGTTGAATCTCCGTGACGTACATCGGTTTTCCAAAAGCAACTTTCAAGCCTTTGCGTTGACCAATCGTATAAAAAGGATAGCCTTCATGACGACCGAGTACTTGCCCCTGCGCATCCACAAAATTTCCGCCCGCTACTCTTTCTTCCAATCCATCTACTCGGCGCTTCAAGAAACCACGATAATCGTTATCGGGAACAAAGCAAATTTCGTAGCTTTCTCCTTTTTTGGATAATTCTTCGTAGCCCCAATCAAAAGCCATTTTTCGGACTTCGGGTTTGGTAAATGTTCCTAATGGAAAACGACTGCGTTGCATACATTCTTGGCTCAAGCCCCACAATACATAAGATTGATCTTTATGCGAATCTACTGCTTTGGTAACAAAGTGTCGATCGTTTCGCGTGTTGAGCTGAGCGTAGTGCCCCGTAGCAATAAATTCACAATCTAACGCATCGGCACGTTTCAAAAGGGAACTCCATTTGATGTGCGTATTACACAAAACGCAAGGATTTGGTGTTCTTCCTGCGAGGTATTCATCCACAAAATTATCAATTACGTAATCTCCGAATTCTTCTCGAATATCGACGATAAAATGGTGGAACCCTAGATTTACAGCGACTTGTCTGGCATCGTTAATCGAATCCAAACTGCAACAGCCCGTTTCTTTTTGAGTGCCGCCAGAATTGGCATAATCCCAGGTTTTCATGGTAATTCCAATAACTTCGTAGCCTTCTTCGTGCATCATCATCGCAGCGACCGTACTATCAATACCGCCACTCATGGCTACTAAGACTCTTCCGTGCTTACTCATATCATTCTTTTTATAGTTCTACAAATCAAACTAGCATTCCCTGACCGCTTCACTCTTACTCTATTTGAGATTGGTTGACCGCTTCGAGAATCATTTCCAATATGATTACCTTGCCCAAATGGCAGGTATTTTGTAATATGTTTGATCAACGAAGTTTTTTTTTGGTTAAATCATTAAAACTAACGCTCATAGCTTTAAGTCCTCAACTTCAGCGGATAACAATCTCGCAGCGTAACTTCGTAAAAATACAACGACAAAATTACAAAATTTAGCCCGCCAAAGTTCAATATTTGTGCTAAATAAGCGTTTTTATTGTGTCGTATTAAATTAATCCTTAATTTTGACTAGGAAATTTATGTAAACAATGTAAACATCAATAAGGTTTAAATCGTTTTTACGTAAGTGTACTTTAATGCTAAATTTCTATAAAGTTTTAAAGCACGCCTTGACTTTCCTAAGTTAAAAAATCAATTGCTAAGGATAATTTGCAAGCAATATCATTTTTAAAAATTAAATACAATGAGAAACACGATCACCAACCTACTATTCTTGGTTTTCTTTTGTGCCACTGCACAACTTAGCGCGCAGCAATTCGGCGTTGCCAGCTACTATTCCGATACGTTTCACGGTAGAAAAACAGCTAGTGGGGAACTATACAACAAAAACAGCTTAACGGGTGCTCATAAAACCCTCCCCTTCGGCACGGTAGTCCGTGTGACAAGAGTAGATAATAATCAGTCCGTGGAAGTACGCATCAATGATCGTGGTCCAGGCGTTAAGGGTAGAATTGTAGATGTTTCAAGAGCCGCAGCGGAAGCTTTGGGTATCGTACAAAGTGGAACGGCAAGTGTCAAATTAGATGTGCTTGGTCAAAAAGCAATTGCGCCAATCGTAAGCCGAACCAAGCCCGTAGAAGTAGAAGAATACGTTGCACCGAAATCAATTAAACCCGTAATTAAAGAAGCGGTAAAGGAAGCAATCAAAGAAACAAGAGTGGTCAACGCAAAACCAGCAGTTAAAGCCACACCGAAACCCGCTCCAAAAGTAGCGGCACCGAAAGTAGCTACACCAGAACCGAGAAAAACGGTAAGCACAACGACAGCAAAACGCGTCAAAGCAAAAGATTATAAAAACTTCGACTTGTATAAAGTTCAAATCTTACGACCTGAGCGAACCGGCTTTGGAGTGCAAGTGGCTACTTTTACGCAATATGAAAACGTCATGAAGCAAGTGGCGGAGTTACAAGAAAAATGGTTCAATAATATTTTGGTGAGTGTAGAAGAAGGGAAAGATAAGAAACCAATGTATAAGATTTTACTAGGACCATTCCCCGATCGTAAGATTGCGAAGAGTTACGAAAAGGAATTAAAGAAAAAGAAAAACATTAATGGGTTTATCGTCGATTTACAAGAAATTAAGTACTAAAAGTATTAAACTACCTTAATGGCTGCGCTTCTTGATTGAAGCTACTCCTCAGCTTTTATAAACTTTTATAAAATGATTCAACGTCTAGTGGAAGGATTTAAAAACTTCTTCTTGGATTTTGAATCATTTTTTTTTGCCTTCTTTTTTTCTCAAAAATCAGCTAACTTTAGCTTGAATACCTGATCTATTTTTCGTTTGAACTATTCTTATTTCTTATACCATGTCTTCAGAAAAACCTTTAGTTGATCGGCGCTTTTTACTAGAAAAATTTCCAGGAAAAGGCGGTTGGACCTTTGCTCGCCTACCCGAGATTTCCTCCAACCAGAATCGACCTTTTGGTTGGGTTACGGTAAAAGGTAAGATTGATGATTACGAGTTGAACAAACACAAATTGATGCCGATGGGCGATGGTTCTTTGTTCTTCTCCGTAAAGGCTGCGATTCGCAAAAAGATTGGTAAACAGGTCGGTGATTACGTACATCTTTGTTTGTTTGCCGACGAAGGCCCAACAGAAATACCCTCAGAAATCCAAGCCTGCTTCGAGCAAGAAGCGCCTAATATTCAGCAAAACTTTTTGGCATTCTCCCCTACTGAACGCCAAACTTATTTGAATTGGATTTACGAAGCTAAAACGGAAGAAGATAAGGCACAGCGTATCTTGAAAATGATGACGCGTTTACAGCGAAAATTACGTTGCTACGATCGAGAGAAATAATTTAACCATAAAGTCACAGTTCCAATGGAAGAAAAGATACTTACCCTCCACCCACAAGGCAAAAAAGGAGTCAACATTTCCAAAAAGAAATATGATCAAATTGCCAAAGCGATGCTTGATTTGGTAAAAAAACACCAAGCTATCTCCTATCAATTACTCAACGATTTATTAGTCAAACAACTGCAAGATAAATTTGATGGAAGTATCCCTTGGTATGTCGTCACCGTCAAATTAGACTTGGAAGCACGAGACATTCTCGAACGAATTCCCAAGACCAGTCCACACCAAGTTCGCTTAGCAAATACCCAGACAAAATAATTCTCTTTGTTCCCAATTCAATACGCCCCAAGTTTTTATCTTTGCGTTTCTCTTAATGAAGTTGAAGTTATTTTAAAATTCAGATATGAAATCAATTGGTGTTTATTGTGGCTCTAGTGCTGGAGAAAACCCCGTTTATGCAGCGGCCGCTAAGACCGTAGGAACCCTCCTTGCCCAAAAGAAAATTACACTCGTTTACGGTGGCGGAAATGTCGGATTAATGGGCTGTATTGCCGATGCCGCACTTCAACACCAAGGAAAAGTGATTGGCATCATTCCTAAGTTTTTACAAGAAAGAGAAGTAGCACACGGAAGTTTAGATGAACTGATCGTCTACGAAACCATGCACGAGCGGAAATTACGAATGTTTGAGTTGAGTGAAGGTTTCCTCGCCCTACCCGGTGGTTTCGGAACGATGGATGAATTGTTTGAAATCTTAACTTGGGGACAACTTTCCATCCATCAACATCCCATCGCACTTTTGAATGTGAATGGCTATTATGATCATTTTTTAAGTTTATTGGATCAAATGGTACAGGAAAAGTTTGTTAGTCCAAACAATCGGGTGATGTTGATTGTCGATACTGATCCGGCAACAATTTTGGACAAAATGCAAAAGTACCAAATGGCACAAACTGAAAAATGAATGATTCCTTAGTCTGAAAGTAATTCATTGACTTGACTAAGAAGTTCTTTAAAAATGTAATACATCTTTAAAGTATTGAAAAAGTTCTTTCACGATGGATTCGTCACCAACCCTTTGGTCGTAAACTACGCTCGACGCGCCATAAAAGGATTCGCGTTTTTCTAAATGACCGGTAATAAATGCGGTGATTTCTTCTTCTGTCTTATTGGCAAGAATCGGGCGATGGTCAATTTCCATAATCAGGCGATCCACGAGCAGGGTAACGGGCGTTTTCAGGTAAATCGTCAGACCGTTTGTATTCATCCATTCCATATTTTTGAAAAAACAGGGCGTTCCCCCACCAGTTGCAATGATCGCTCGATCGAATTGTCGCATCCGTTTCAGATAAAGTCGTTCTAGCCGACGAAATTGCTTTCCATTATCCTTGGCCCAAATCTGAGAAATACTTTCTCCTTCATTCGCTTCGATGTAATCATCTAAGTCGATAAACGGGGCTTGGGTAGCCATTGCAAGTCGCTTTCCAACGTAAGACTTACCACTCCCCATATACCCAACTAGAAAAATATTCATCAATTAAATTTAAATAAAGTTATGTCAAAATAAAACCCGACAACGGTGTTAAGTACCAATACAAAATGAAGTTATTTTCAAGCAACTTCAAGATTAGCCACCTTTACATCTTCTAAGCGGTTGTAAAAATAGCTAAGTCGACCTTTATATAAAGCATATCCGGATAAAAATGTTTTTTAGCGCTAAATAATGTTGGTTTTGACGTTCAATTAACGCTTACTGACGGGCAAAGTGTATCAATTCAGCGAAGGAAGCTATTTCAACGAATTAGTTATTTCGCTTTTTTTCTAAAAAGCAGTACATTTACCCCGATTTGAAAAAGCTAGGAGGAAGTTTGGCGTTAAGTATACACTAAAGAGAGCGCTACAAAATAAAGTGTTAGTCGTAAATTACTGTCTATTAAGCCTTTTTCAAAACAACTTTTTCGATTAAACATACAAAATGCAGCGGCAGATGAGAATTATTTTATTGGGCATACTAGTTTTAGTACTCGCTACGGCTTGTCAAGAAGAGTCGCTAAATAGCGGTAAGTCTATTCAAGAAATAAAAGCGGGCAATCAAAATAAGTTTTCAGAGATTATTAGGAATCCAGTGAATGTCGATGGATCGAAAGATACCATTAATGTTGCTAAAATGGAATTTGAGGATCGCTACCATAACTTTGATATTGTTAATGAAGGAGATAAGGTTCGCCACGTTTTTAAGTTTAAGAATACTGGAAAAGTTCCTTTATTAATTGCTGACGCCCGCTCTACTTGCGGTTGTACCGTACCAAGCTATCCCAAAACGCCTATCGCACCGGGAGCATCTGGAGAAATCAAAGTCATTTTTGATACGAAGACCAAAGCGGGTCCACAAAGCAAGCCCGTTAGCATTACGGCGAATACCTATCCTAAGATTACCACCATTTATATGAATGGTACCGTAGAAAACACACAAAATTAATACAAATAACGAGTCAGCAGTCCACGCTAGTTTACGGGTTGCTACCTTCTCACTATTCTAAAAAATTATCATGACAAACGTTGCATTTATTTTTTTACAAACCGGTGCTGATCCCGCAAGCCTTTTAGCTAACTTTGGTCCACTCATCCTAATTTTCTTGGTATTCTGGTACTTTTTTATTCGCCCACAAGGTCAAAAACAAAAAGAGCAGGAAACGTTTTCCAACGAAATTGAGAAAGGAGACGAGGTGGTAACTTCTAGTGGTATACTCGGAAAAATCAATAAAATTGAAGGTAATATTGTTACCCTTGAGGTAGGAAATAAAACCTATATCCGTTTTACCCGAAATGCGATTTCGAAAGAATTGACGGACGCGGTAGCCGCTTCTATGACCGAGAAAGCAGAAGATGACAAGGAGTGATCTATTTTCATTTTTTAAAACGGATAGAGCTATATTGATTCTAAGCATTGGTATAGCCTTCTTTTTTTGGATGCTGGTGAAAATGTCTCACCAGTATCGAACCATTCAAACGCTTCCAATTCAATATAATATCCCTTTGGGGAAATCATTTTTAGCGACGCCTCCTCAGCAAATCAATGTTACTTTTTATGGTAAAGGGTGGGATTTACTATCCAACTTTTTTTATACCTCAAAGAATTTTTTGTTAATCAATTTATCCGAATCGCCCGAACAAAGTATCAGCCGAGGCGAACTCAAGGATAAAATTAAGCGTTTGACTCCTTCTCTACAAGTTGAAGACCTAGATCAAAATGGTTTACAAATCGTTTTGGAAGAACTCACTTTGAAAAAGGTTCCCGTTGTGCTGCATCATGAGTTGGCGTTTGAGGTTCCTTTTCAACTCAAAGATAGCCTCTTGATACAACCCGATAGTGTTTTTATTGAAGGACCAAGTTCACTAATTGATTCCGTTTACGAATGGCACACCATCGTATTGGTTAAAAATGATATCAAAGCTAATTTTCGCACAGCAGTAAACTTAATTCCCTCGAGTAATCCACAGTTAAAGTTGGAAGCAAAAGCAATCGTCGTCGATGCCGTTGTAGAACAATTCACCAAAAAGTCCATTTTCTTGTCTGTACAAGTCAAAAATGCACCTGATAGTTTGAAGCGTATTTATCCCGAAAAAGTAAAACTAAGTTGTGTGGTTGGATTGAGTCGTTACCAAGAGTTGAGTAGTGAAAACTTTGAATTGAGCGTGGATTTATCCGATGTAACCCCTAATACTGGCAACAATACAGCTGCCATTAGTATCACCAAGCAACCACCTTATGTGCAGGGAATCAATTTCTCTCCGAAATCTGTCGTTTTCTATTTTGGGGAAACCCAATGAAATGCTTAGCGCAATAAATTAATATTCCCTTTCTTAAAAAATTCTATTCCGTCAAAACATTTCACCGTCAGGTAAAAACCATAAACATCTGGCGTAAGTGCTTCTCCTTTGTACGTTCCGTCCCAGCCTTTTTCTTTACGATCACTTTCAAAAACCTTTTCTCCCCAACGGTTATAAATCGCAAGATTCATAACATCAATATTGTTTCCATTGACGAATAGCACATCGTTTTGACCATCGCCATTTGGCGTGAAAGCATTCGGTATAAAGATAAAAGGATCGTCACATTTAGGGTTCAATACAACAACAAACAAAGTCGCTTGATTGCTACAACCTTGTGCCGTTTCGATGTACAAATTATACAAAGTTGAAACTTCAGGTGTTGCTAAAGGTGTGGAAATCGTAGGATCATCCAAGGTTTCTGATGGGGACCAATTGTAGTTGTAGCCTGGATCAACCGTCGAACTCAACTGGCTCGATTGTCCAATAATAATTGTATCCGGATCAGCATCTACAGTCAGTGGTGGCACATAATTAAAAACATTAGCCGTGACGGTATCTCTCAATTCACAACCAAATTGATTAGTTACAAATACGTAATACTCAGTAGTAATACCGGGACTGATCAGCGGCGTACTCGTATTTCCTCCCGCAATAACCGCATCGCCAGGTGTCCAAAAATACGTTAAGTCATCTTCGGGATTAAGATTCGTAGCATTCAGCCTCAAGCTATCCCCAATACAGACCGTCACCACTTCTTCCAAGGCGAGATCAATTCCGCTACTGTACACGATAACACTATCTGTCTTTTGACAACCAAAGTCATCCGTCACTCGTACGTGATAAATACTCGGTCGGTCAGGCATGACAACGACGGAATCCTCCATACTAAAAATAGGATCAAAATTCGCAGCGATTGACCATTCGTATAAGATGGCTTGGTTACTCTGCGCCATGATTTCTAAGCTTGGTTCACACAAGGTCGTATCATTAGTCACTAATAAATCAATTAGCGGAGGTACGACAACCGTCACGGAGCGTACAACCGAACAAGTATCTTCACTAAAATCGGTGATCGTTACTTCGTAGATAGTGGTAGAAAGAGGATTCGCAACTGGATTAGGAACGTTGGAGTCGCTCAATCCCGTAGTAGGAAACCATTCGTAAACGTAACTTGTATCTCCGTCGGGATTCAAAAATAAAGTATCGCCCTGACAAAAAGCAAGAGAATCCCGCAGGCTGACCTCAATTAAATCAACGGGAAAACTTTGCGATAAGGTGTCAATACAACCATCATCGGAGTTGAGAATTAACGTACTTTCTAGCAATTGACTTTGCGTCAAAATAATCGTTGGATCTTGTAAAGTGGAAGTATCACCGTTGCTGAAAAACCAGTTCCAACCCGTGATATTACTCTGCGTGTTGACACTCAAATCGGTAAAACTAATGGCAACGCTATCCGTACATTCTTCAAATTCCCACTCAAAATCAAGTGCGATATTGGGTTCATTAACCGTAATCTCACGAAAAATAGTATCCTTACACTCAACTGCAGCATCAATTGTTAAACTGACCATGTAGGTTCCGGGTCCAGCGTAAGTATAGCTAGGATTCTCAGCGGTAGAACTAGCCACCGGAGCAGCAGGATCACCAAAGTTCCAAAGATAGTAAGGCGCATTAATACTTGTATTCGAAAAGTAAACGGTGTAACCACTACACTGCGTCTCGCCCACAAAGTCAAGTTGTGGCGTGGTATCCAAAACACCAACAAGGACAGAATCCAAGCGGGTACAACCAAATTGATTTTCTGTAGCGACAAAGTAAGTAAATGTTCCCGGTGTTGTTGGTAGGATTTCTACCGTTGCCGATTGAGTGCCACTCAGAATGTTTGCCGTAGGCGTCCAATCATAAGTCAAAATATCCGTTGGATCAAGATTGGTGACCGACAGGCTAACTTCTTCTCCAAAGCAATAAACCCCCAAACTATCCGTACTGACATTAATCCCATTTCCTGTGATCCGAACACTATCCGTTAGGGTACAACCAAAAGAGTCTCTAACAAAAATATAATACGTTTGCGCTCCAATCGGATCTACCACCACCATAGAATCCGTAGACAGACTATTGTCAAAGTTAGGATCATCTGACCAGACATAGAAGATCGCTTCGTCACTATCAGCCAATAAAGTTAAATCATTACTACAAATAACCGTATCGTTAGGGATTCCCAAGATAATGGGCGGTGGTAAAGTCACCAATACTTGCTGCGTCAAGCTACAAAAATTAGCCGCGTCAGTAATCGTTACCGAGTAAGTCGTCGTTGATTCCGGCGAAGCTTTGGGATTAGGCGCATTGGGATTATCCAGTCCTGCCGCGGGTGACCAATTATAACTATAGATCGGGTTAAAATCATTATTTAAAACCACCGAATCTCCTCGACAAATTTGCACCGTATCAAAGCTTAGTTCGTTGATGATCAAATTAGTTAAAAACGTTTCACTCAAAGTATCGGTGCAACCATTAGCCGCCGTAACGATTAAGGACAGCGTAACGATCGACTCCCCTCCTACCAAAAATTCTGGATTTTGGAGCGTAGAAGTTTGTCCCGTACTCAATTCCCACAGCCATTCCGTTGGTGTAGAAATCGTATCAATCGTCTGGTCGGTAACTACGATGCTAATACTGTCTGAGCAATCTTCAAAGCTATAGTCAAAATCGGCGAACAAAGAAGGCAATTGAATAGAAACCAATTGGTAAGAAGTATCTACACAAGTATTTCCGGGCTCGGCAATCAACATAATTTCGTATAAGCCCGTGTCCGCGTAGGTATAACTAGGATTCGGAGAAGTAGAACTCGCGCCCGGATTATTAGGATCATTAAAATACCATTCGTAATTATTTGCATTTGAACTTTGATTGTCAAAATCAACAGTGAAGCCGTCGCATTGTACCTCTGGTGCAAAAAAGGAAGAAATTGTTTCTCCACAGATGCCAACGTTGTATTGAAAATCACGGCGAGTAGTAGAAATCAAGACACCATCTCGATACTCTTCTAAGCAAATTCCTACCACAAACTGACCAACGTTATCTGGAACTCCCGTCAAAAACCCCGTCTCGCTATCGATTTGCAGCGGCACTCCTCCCAATACATTATTCAAATTATAGGGTGGATCAATCCAAACGACGGGCGTAGGTACCGTTTGTTCCCAAGGCTCTGGAATAGGTTTTCCTGGAAAAGCACCTAGTAAGGGTGTACACAATTGATAGACAATCGAATCGCCATCAACATCAACGGCAGAGTGGTCAAAATCAATGGGTTCGTTGGCACAAATATAAATGGGTGGCCAAACTTGAAACTTGGCACTAGAATTTTCTTCGAGTAACGCTTTTTCGGTAATCGTAACACTAAATGTTGCCCCTGAATCCAGCGGATCAACAATATTGACAATCGTTTGATTTCGGCAACAGCGCTGATAAATTAAGGTATATCCACCAATAATCGGTGATAAAGCGATCGTATCTAGATAAGTCGTCGTATGCACACAAACATCCGGTGGCACTACTAAACATTCATTCGATAAAATAGGGTCGAGTGTATCGTTGATATCCGAGTCCCAAGGGATTAGCAAACTGTCGATCAGCACGTTATCACTATTGTAAATTCCAATTCGGGCAGGATTATCAAAGAAGGCCGCAGGATTTCCATTGTAGCAATCTCTAAAAATGGTAAGAGAGATTTCGTACAAATTACCGCTAAGGTGCGTATAGGTCATCTCTCCTCCAACGATGTGCGTGGCTTGCACGTTTGTAGCAAAAACATTAAACAGCAGAAGGAAAGATAGTATTCTTAAAATTTGCTTCATTACTTTGGCAGTCAAGCTTTAGGATTTTCGATAAGTATAAGTGTATTGGGCTGGCACTAGCGAAATGCCTTTAAACTTTTAGTAGCCTTAAGGCAATTTTACCATGCTTGGAGGCGGGGAATTGTTCCTTCCGCAACGATCTGAAATTGGCGATTTTGAACGGATTTAATCTACGAAGTTATTTTTATCTAGAACAACAGTTTTGTGTAAAAAAAATAAACCTACCGAAGGAAGTCATTCTTTGTTTAAAGATTTATGATCTGTCATTTGTCAAAAAATTATCCGTTCAACTATAAAAATAAGCAATTCTCCTTCAATTCCCAATGAAAAGAAAGCTATTTAGCGACACTCTGAGGAATTAAGTATATAAATACTACCAAAGTTTAGTCTTCTATTCTGGTAAAAGCTACCGTTTTCAATCTTTTACTGATGGTCCCATCTTCCATTTTTTCCGTCAAAATCATCTCTTGAGCAAGGTCTAGTTCAAATACTTCTTCCATATTCCGAATACTGCCTGCGGGTACGCCACTTTCGTGGAAAGCCGTTAAAAGCGTCTTTCGTTCAAATTGAACAACCAAGTCTTTTAGCTTTTCTTTTAAGGCATTCCTATTTTTCACCCGCTCTTGATTGGTTCTAAATAGAGGATTAGTTGCCAACTCCGTAGCGCCGAGACAACGACACAGCTCCACAAATTGTTTTTCAGTACCGATGGCAAGTACCATCATCTTATTATCCTTGCTGAGGAAGATTTCACCGTAAGGGGCAATATTTGGATGTAAACAGCCCATTCGGGTGGGAATATGAGCTTCCATCAACCAATTTGTGGCTTGGTTTGCTAAAGACGCCAAGGCGGCTTCCAACAAGGAAACGTGCAAATAACTCCCCTTCCCCGTTTTGTAGCGCTCCAATAAAGCAATGAGGATACCTTCTTTCAATTGATGGGCAGCCATCAAGTCAATTAAGGCTACCGGCAGTCGGGCAATCTCGCCCTTAGGATCTCCCGTCATATATAAAAAACCAGCTTCTGCCTGCAAGACAATATCAAAAGCAGCACGGGTGCTAGTTCTACCAAAGCCACTCAACTCGGCGTAGATCAATTTCGGGTTTGCTCGTTTCAACTGGGCATAATCCAATTTCATTTTTTTGGCAGAAGCTGCGCGATAATTACTAATCACCACATCAGCTGTTTTGATTAAAGCCAAAAGCTGCTGATAATCTGTTGCTTGTCGCAAATCGTAAAATAAAGTTTTTTTCTGCCAATTCACGCTACAATAATACGCAGAGTAATTCCGGTCTTGATCTTCTTTTGCCAAACGCCAATTTCTGGTCACATCACCATTCGTCGTCTTATTCTCTACCTTAATGACCGTCGCTCCTAATTCGGCAAAGAACATTCCTACGGCGGGTCCCGCTAAAACACTCGCCAATTCAATTACTTTTAAATCTTTAAAAACAGTATTCATGATCCTTTGTAATTTTAAAGTATAAGTACTAAGACAAATTAATTCACTGATTAACTTACATTATCTTTTGAGCAGTCTCTTCGTTACTCAAAGCCTTCCTAAGCGAAGGCTTAGGGCGATTCTCGTTCCTTGATAATACTCAAAATCTAACACAATTTAATGGTAAAAAAATTTTGGGTTAGTACTTATTTAGAAGTTATTTTAATACTTTGTATGATGCTTCTTAATGAAGTTGTTTTAAAATAAATACTCAATATTATTTTTCCGAAAAGGAAGGTCGGCTTTATTTTTTAATTCTGGTGTTATTTAGCACAGAAGTTGTTTAAAATAAACCTTAATACTTGTAAGGACTAATAAGCAAGTTCACTGAAGTTGTTTTAAAATAGATAGATGATTTATTTGCAAGCCATTGATTTCCAATATTTCAGCTAATTTTTTTCCCCGTAGCTATGGCTACGAAAAAAAAATGGAGCTTCATCTTGAAAACCAAGCGCTTACAACTAATTTC
>JBGCFY010000308.1:0-10875 GCA_045110315.1 Saprospiraceae bacterium | reverse complement strand
CTAATTCAGTTTAAAATTATTACCGCCTATTTTACTAACTATTATGAAAATGAAGGCTAAGAATGAGCCTTATTAACTAATCTAACTTCTAAAAATTATGAAAAAATTTATCCTTTTATTATTAGTAATGTGTGCTTTTATTGATCATTCGATCGGACAACCCAATGAACTAACCATTAGTGATGCAGATTTCTTTCCTGAAGATATAGTTATTGCCAATAATGTAGCTTATGTGAGTGGTTTAGGAGATGGAACCTTACGTTCTTTTGACCTAACACAAACAACGCCTTTGCCTCAGACTTTCGCGGAAGCGGAAGCTGGTTATACGCAACGCTGGGGTTTGAAGATTGACGGAACAACCTTACTTAGTCTCCTAAATAATGCTGATTTTTCGAGTGTGTATTCTGGTCCAAGTAAACTAGTCGCTTACGATATTTTTAGTGGTCAGCGAATAGGCAGATGGGATCTTCCTGCGAACACAATTGGTCATACCGTATCTGTCCTTGACGGAAAATATTATGTTACTGATTTTGGTAATCCTCGCATCTTAGAAGTTGACCCAGATACAGACACCGTCAATGAGAGCTGGTTTACAAGTAGCGCATGGGATCCAAAGGCTAGTAATATTCGCGGTATCAGCGGTATGATTTATGATAACGATGGCGGTTTTTATATTTCGCAAGGGAATAAACTATGGTACTTACCGATCGGTAACGGAACCCCGGGTACGTTACAAGAAGTAGTGTTTGATGGACTTGATATTATTGATGCCCACGGAATTTATTGGGTAGATAGTCAAAATACTTTGTACTATGCGACTAATGATCTTGGAAATCCAGCGAATGTCGGTACTGTACACAAATTAGTTTTTTCGGATGTTACAACGGCAACGGCAAGTGTAATCGCTACAGACTTGGATGATGCTTCTGGTTTATGGTATTATGAAAAAGATTCTCAGGCATACCTATATGTATTGGAATCTCAGTTAGGAAGCTTTTTTGGGATCAATGAATTTGAACCACCGTTCAATGTTGAGGTCATTTCTTTAGGTGAAGTTATTTCAAATACAGAAAATGTACTGCCTGCTGTTACCCAAATAAAGGTATACCCTAATCCATTTAGGGACGTAACTACTTTTGAAATTGAATTGGTTCAAAGCGGAAAATTCCAGCTTCAAATATTTGATGTCAGTGGAAAGGAAGTATCGAATCAACGCTTAGACTTAAATGAAGGCACCAATCAGTTTAACTATAATGGTCAGCAGTTAACGAAAGGCTGCTATAGTTATAGATTGACAAATGAACAAGGTTTTACCAGCGACAAAATGATTGTGATTAAGTAATCAAGTAGTTTTCTGTGATCAAGATATTGAGAAGGAAGGACAATCGAAATACTGTTGTGCTTCCTTCTTTAACTTTTAACATTGAGGTAAACTAGAAAAGGAGATATGATTTCTTGCGCTAGCGGCAGCAAGAGTGAAAATATTTTTTAATTTAGAGGTGTCAAGTATTCTGAAAGAATCCTTATTGTCGGGCTAGTAAACGTACTTGAAAATATAAAACAATTCCAATAAGTAAAGCATCTGAAAAAAATACTACGCTCTTTATTTTTAGGATTTTTGATTAGCTAATACTCTTAAGCAAGATAACTTCCAAGTGAATTTTTATGAAAAAAATTGCAAAAATACTACTACTCTTATTCTTCGCTAATTCCTGCTTAGATGCACAAACGGACTTAAATGTTTTAGCAGAATATGAGCGGGTCGCTGAGTGGCAAACGCCAAAAAATGAGATCGACTCAATTTTACGTATTGCTTTTGAAGGTGGAAGCAATAAATTTATGGAAATCATTTATCAAAATATAAAACTCGAAGCGAGGCATCCAGATCATTGGGTACAGAATTATTTAGTAGAAATTGAAGTCTCCCGTGAAGACATAAACACCAACTTTAGAAACACGCCCTTAGCCCCGGATAAAAAAAATATCGAGCAAGCCTTTCTTAAAACTTCTTCGTTTTGGAAAAATGAAAAACCAATTATGATAAGGTTGCTAATTGCTTCCGACTTTAATAAAAAATTTAATAAAAGTTTATCAGAAGCTTACTTTCAAATTAATCATTTCAACATGACTTCATTTTCGAGTTGTCCCCAAGAAGCAGAATGTTCATTTGAAAGTAAATCAAAATTAATTCTTCGAATCAATAATCTTCATCAAGCAGAAGAAGTTGAAGGTGTAATTTATTATGCAAAAATTCTAGCGCGAAGATTTCCATTCGAGAAAGAGTTTACAATCACCTTATGGAACTTGCGAAACCCCAAAACTAAAATCAACGCTAAAGAAGACGACATACCTAAAGTTGAAACAAGTGACCAACGTCGCTAAATGTACCGACAAGGTTTGTACTAATCATTCGCTTAAGCGTCAATAAAAAAGGTATATAATGGTGAAAATTATTCCATTTCAAACTAAATACCAAGCAAAGGTGAATTTACTCCTCGTAGAAATCGCCAAAGAGTTTCAAGATCCAATTTCAACTCCATCTCCATCTCCATCTACAACCGCAATTAGCAAAGTCCTTGACAACTATTGGATTGCCCTCGAAGGCGAAGTTGTTGTAGGAACCGTTGCCATCATGAAGATCAAGGCTGAGTATGCCATTTTAAAGAAAATGTTTGTTCGGAAATCTCACCGAGGAAAAGCCAAAGGAATCGCCAATCTACTTTTAGATACCGCATTTCAATGGTGCAAACAAGAAAAAATTTCAACTATTTTCCTAGGTACGATGCTGCAATTCAAAGGGGCGCATCGGTTTTATGGAAAAAATGGATTTCAGGAAATTGATGAAAGTGTTTTGCCCGCAGACTTTATTCATAATCCGATTGATGAAGTTTTTTATGTGAAGGATATTTTTGCTGAAGATGGAAAAAGTGCTGAACAATAGCAGCTTCGGTAATTTGTTTACAGGAGGTTTTATGCTTAAATTTTATTCCCTATCTTTGTAAATTGTAAGGTGCAGACTGGGTACACCAAAAGTGTAACTGCCCGAGCTACCTCGTTTCGCGTCCGTCAGGGAAAAGCGACAAAATTGTCTATTAATTTATTACGCCATGGAAAGAAATGAATATTACGACAAGCATTACAAAAAAGAAGGGATTATTAATCTCTTAAAGAAAAAGAAAATTGATCATACTGCTGCTGACTCGAAAGAAGAACTCATTCGCTTGCTAGTATTAAAGGAACAGCAAGCTTCAAACTCCCGAAAAATAGATTGGTTTTATTTCTTAAAAAGAATTTTTGCCTTTGGGTTAATGGCTTCTATCTTGGGCTTTATTGTTGATCTTGAAGACGCGATGATTATTGTCCAAAATAGTTCGTATAACCTCCTTGGGAAAACCATTGAGCAAGATGCGCAAAACCCCAATTCGATTAACTTGTTTCTTTTGACCTCTACTGTAAAAGATCAGAACAAAAGCATAGAAAAACTTCGGCAAGGCTTAGTGCAAATTGACAGTGTATTTAAGTGCGGATTTGCTATCCAAAAGTTGAATGTTTTCAAATCAAAGCAATACCTAGCACAACACAATAACATCTTGCAAGTAGACGACTTGACCTTTTATATTGATTCCAGTATCATTGAAAAATATGCTTTTAAACCCATAGATTTTGGCTATGAATTGCGGAAGTCCTCCGTCTATACGAATTTTCCTGTTTGGGAAGAAAGTGAGGTAAGCTTATCGGATTTTGTTGCGCTTGTTTTTAGGAATACCTTGATGGAATATTATAACGGGAACGGAGATTTTAAATCTTCCAAGGTATTTGATTATTTGCGTACGAAAAAAACGCAATCGAAAGTTACAAAATTCTTAGCCTATGATTTAAATACTAAGATTGGGAATGTTTATTCCATGCATAAATTTATTCAGAATTTTGATTTTAAAAAACTCGTCAATCAGAAAGTGGAAGATTCCGTTTTTTCATTAGCGTTGGCGGATTCAACGAAGAACAATCAAGCTGATTTTCCTGCCTTTGAATCGGCCCTAATTAATGGTCTGACCAATGAAAAACTAGAGCAACCCGATAATTTGTATTTAACACCAAAGCAAAAAAAAGCATTTAGCTTAGCACAGTGTGCTTTGAATCCTAGTCGATTTACCAGACAGGAACTTGAAAATATTTTTGGAGAGAAAGATAGATTCAAATTAGAAACGCCCATCCTGACTATAGATATCACCAAATATAGTATTCAGTTGTCTCAATTAGATGAAAAAGAAGCAGCACTTAGCACACAAAGCGCAAGTCATTTGATTCAAGCTGTAGATCGGCTTTATTCCGAGTTAACGACGAAGCATGCTGACTTAAAATTGTACATTGATTATTTATGGTTTCGAAATAAATTCGAGTTGGATGGAGACGAAGTATTTCAAGCGATGAAATCAAAATTTGGCTATCACTCCATCGTAGAATATTTGAATTTTGACCGATTGAGATATGATGCGCCTAAGGAAGCTTTTGAATCCCTGAATCGTGCCATAGAAAAAGAAATCATTTTGTTTAATAAAATCGTCTATTTAATTGAAGCTGTTGCGTATGGTCTTGAACTCAATAAAATTGAATATTCGAGAAGTAGAATCGAGGAACTATATAAAATAATTGAAACCAATTCCTTAGAATTTTACACGGTCGGAGTAAAAGATATGATCAATTACTTAAGTACGATTTTGATTTATTTTGAAACGGGAAAGCAAGATGTTAAACCTTTGGAAGTGCAATTTCAAAAAGCTTCGGATGGGATGTTGACAAAATTAATATTTAACTATTATATTTTAAATGATGATCTTGAAAAAGCATTAGACTATCGAAAAAAATTAGAAGAAGTAGATGTTATCTCGGCTAGTTATTTGGTAGAACTTAAGGGAGAATTAGACGCGGTGATTAAGCTGTATACCAACGGGCTGGTTGATGCGAATTTTGAATTAAACGTCTGGAAACGCAGTGGATACTCGGAAGCCTTTTTAAACCACTTGCTACATATCTGGTTTAAAGGAATTGAGGATTATCGAATCCATCAAAGCAAATATAACTTTGCGGATTACACCGACGGTCAAATTGAGTTACTTCACGAAGCACTTTACTTTCAAGCGCTACTTAATTTCGACCAAGCGTCTGGTAACTTTGATCGCTATCTAACAAGCATTGGTCTAACGGAGTCGTTTCTAAGTAAGAAACACCCTAAAAGTTTAGATTGGTACCTCAGTCAATTATTTACACCGAGTAACGAAAAAATTATCAAAAAAACATCGCCTTGCTTTTTCAATAACCTTAAAAACTTACTTGCCGCTCGACAAAATAGCCAAGACTGTGAAGCACTCGCCAAGTCCTTTGTCAGCGAATTAAGCGCGATGAAAAGAACAAAGGAAGAGACCTCCAAGATCGTCAATCCAATCAAAGTTATTCTAGATAAGAGTCTAGACGAAATCTGGCAAGATGCTATTCTTCTCTTATCGGGTACTATCTTTAGTGATATCGATTGTCATGATACTTATCTTAATTTGCTTTATTCCCGCGATTTGATCTCTGCGAAAGCGTATGATCGGATGCGGGGGGAATTGGGAGAGTAGGGGGGAATATTATGCTCTCTTCTTGCTTTGTTAAACATTGCTTTGTTAAACTTTAAATTGCTCACGACTTTTAGTTAAATGCAATTACACTTGTAGTGTATAATGTTATTTTACATAAAATAGTTGTGGTTTGATTTATTTTTCCCTATTTTTAATTTCTATTAATTTTTATTAAATCCTTTGCTTCTAGGCTTGAGTAGATGTCTGTCTTTGGTTGACGCTATTCATTTGCAGGCTTAGGTTGTTTATTATTGCCTTTCCCAAACAGCAAATACTCGTAAAACGATAAATGTCAGAAGAGAGTTAATGAAATACTTTTTTCATTATTCTTCGGATTTTTATTAGTCTTCTTTTATCATCTCATGAGTCATACTTTATGCGTGAGTACTAGTGTGTTCTCTGCGAACTGCTTAAGTACAAAGACAATTTATTAATTAAAAAAATCTAAAATCAATGACGATGAAAAAATTAATATTTGCTAGTTTTTTACTGCTTATGGCAAGTAGTTTAAAGGCTCAAACAACGGTAGAAAAGCAGTTGCTTGGTATTGCATTATTGGAAGCTGCTGATGGGTTTTCCTTTTTTCATGAAAAATATGGAAAATTGAAGGACAATTACTATCAAGACTATTCTGTTTATATGTATGCTGGAAACCGCTATCGAATCCATGGAGCTTGTGATAATGATTGTAGAGACCTTGATTTGACAATATATGATGGCTATGGAAATACCATCGGCAATGATGGAACCTACGGAGATTTGCCCTACACTTGGGTCAATGTTTATTCCTCTGGTTACTTTACCGTTAGGGTTTCGATGGAAAATTGTAATAGGGAACCTTGTAGATATGGATTTGCTGTTTTTAGAAATTAGGTAGGTTTAATTCAAAACTAATTTGTTCTACGTTCTGCTCTCAGGATAATTCCTTAACTTTGCATGAATAGATTCTTGCTGCAAATATACAATTTGCACAAACCCAAATAATAAAAGATAAATGGAAGTGAAAAAAATAATTAGATTTGGAATTGGAGTAAGTCTTGGCAGTGCGCTTTATCACTATCTAGCAAATGGTATATTTGATTGGAAAAGAACAGTTCTGGTTGCCTTGATTGCGATGGTCTTATTTTTTATTTTTGGGAAAATGAAAAAGACAAAATGAAGGTAACTTTCGTCTTGAAATAGAGGTTTCTTCTATACAAGTTAAAACTTAAACGCTAATTGAAAATAGCCACTTACATAAAAGTATTAATTCCAACAAAAGAACAATTTAAAAATTGGTCGCTGCCCAGTAAAGTTACTTATATTTCTGGTTGGGTTGGTGTGCTAGGCATATTGCTATCCGTACTGTTTTTCTTGCTGAGTCCCAACTACGAAGAACCCATCACTAAATTGATTAAACTCAATAGCGATTTAACGGAAGAGAAGGCCAACTTGCTGAGAGCATTGGTAGCGTGTAAACTTCAAAACGAGGCCTTGACCCAATCTTTATCTTGCGCCAATAGTTCAAATTTAAGTGAGGAAGAGGTTGCTTCTTTTGCCACCAAGGTTGAAAAAACCAGCAGGAATCAATTGGAATTAGGACACGCTAAATTTCTATTAGGAAATACTAAGGAAGCCATTAAGCAATGGAAAATTGCCGCTAAAAAAGGAGATCAAGATGCTCAGTTTTACTTAGGAGCTTTGTTTCAGCAAATCGGTAACGAAGAAAGTTTAGCGGAATCTATTTATTGGTATGAACAAGCTGCTGGTCAAGGCAATCCTAAAGCTTTGACGAATTTAGGACATATCTATCAAAAAGGAATTGGGGTAACGGTTGATTTAAAAAAAGCAATGGACTATTATCAAAAAGCAGCGATGCTGAAGGACGAACGTGCCCAGGCTAATTTGGGGAATATGTACCAAAACGGACTCGGCGTTACCGTTGATTACGAAAAAGCATTTCATTGGAATACTAAAGCTGCCAAAAAAAATGTTGCTGCTGCGCAAGTTAATCTAGGGTTAGTATATAGGAATGGACTTGGAAAAAAAATTGATTATCAACAAGCATTTGATTGGTTTACAAAAGCTGCTAATCAAAGTGATGCTGCTGGACAATTGAATATTGGGTTTATGTATTTCGAGGGACTAGGTCGAGCCGTAAATTACAAATCAGCATTTGATTGGTATAGCAAGGCGGCAAATCAAGGTTTTGATCCGGCACAGGTTCATTTGGCTAATCTTTATCATAAAGGAATTGGACAACCCGCAAACTGGGAAAAAGCAATTTTTTGGTACGAAAAAGCAGCCACGCAAGGTAATTCGGATGCACAGACTAGTCTGGGTAATTTATATTTTGATCAAAATGAGTTTAAGAAAAGTTTTGACTGGTACGCGATCGCCGCAAAAGGTGGAGATCAAGTTGCTCAAATGAATTTGGGAATGGCTTATCAGTTGGGGAACGGGGTGAGATCAAGTAAAAAAGAAGCGCTAAGGTGGTTTTTGAAATCAGCCAAACAAGGTTATCCGCCTGCCATGCGTATCTTTTCGGGACTTTCTCTGAGCGAAATTAAAGATATTGAATTCGAATCTTTAGCTGATAAAAACTTTTCGCAAGAATAAATTTGTTTGTATTGATCAATGGATGCTTGATGACAAAAAGTTAGCTTAACGCTACAAAGGGATTCGCTGTTCCTCTTCGTCTGCACTATCCGTTAGCCACAACTAAAACTACTCCTTTCAAACATTTATCACTTCATTTACATTATTTTACAATTGATTCCTCCGAGAGAAAGTACTTTAGCATATCTTTAGGATAATTCAGTTTCTGAACAAGCGCCACACTGCCAAAAAGGAATGATTTTTTTTAAAATAGAAAAAATGCATCAACACAAAATTTTCAATACTTACCCTTTTCTTTTCGTATTTATTTTGCTCTCTTCCTGTAACGGACAAACGAAAGACGTTCAAGGTAGCGTTTCTGTAACGGGCGAATTTGTTTCCGGATTGGATAATAGTATCTGGGAGATCTATCAGGATCAAAATGAAAATTATTGGTTTGGTAGCAATGGAAATGGTATCTATTGCTACGATGGAAAAAAGCTAAAATTATATACCGAAGAGGACGGTTTACTGAGTAACACGATCCGAGACATCCAAGAAGATAGTTTAGGTAATCTTTTTATTGGTACGCAAAGAAAAGGGGTTAGCAAGTATGATGGAAATACTTTTACTACGCTAAAACCAATTAGGACTTCCTTAAATGATTGGAAACTCGAACCGCATGATTTATGGTTTCATCCCGATGGACATATTTATCGCTATGATGGAAAATCACTTTTTGAACTCAAATTGCCAAGGCAAGATTTGGAAAAAGCATTTGGTATCAACGTCAGTGGGCTAAACTTTAAGGGGATGAATAGTAGTCCCTACGCGGTTTACGGAATCGATCAGGATAAGGCAGGAAACCTTTGGATAGGATTGATTGTCGCAGGTGCTTTTCGTTATGATGGAAAATCATTTTTGTGGATTCCGGAAACAGAGCTCTCGACGCTGGAAGATGGTCGCGTTCCGGGGGTTCGTTCCTTACTGGAAGATAAAAATGGCGACTTTTGGTTGAGTAATTTTATTAGCAGATATCGCATTAACGAAGATCAAGGCGTGGTAGCATATGAAAAGTTGAAAGGAGTTGATACCGACAAGTATTTTCCAGATCGACTTCCATATTTTAATGCTGGACTATCAGATCAGAATGGTGACTTATGGATGACTACCTATACGGGCGGCGTTTGGAAATTGCAAGGAAATGAGCTGCTTAATTTTCCAGTTGAAGATGGCGACACGGAAGCTTTAATCATTTCAATTTACGAAGATCGTAAAGGTGTCTTGTGGATAGGAACAGATAATCTTGGTGTTTTTAAGTTTAATGGAAAAACTTTTGATAAATTTGAACCGATTATAAATTAGGATCGTTCAATTTTGTCTTAATACTTGTTTATTTTTAAACAACTTCAAAATAATTCACTCACCAGATGAAGCCAAAATTATTATTATTACACGGAGCTTTAGGTTCCAAAGCGCAATTTGGAAAATTAAAAGAAAACTTGTCAACGCAGTTCGAGGTATACGATCTTGACTTTGAAGGACACGGCAAAAAGGAATCAACCAAAGATTTTACGATTGATTTATTTACAGAAAATGTAATAGAATTTTTAAAGGAAAATCAACTTGAACAGATCAATATATTTGGTTACAGCATGGGCGGATATGTTGCTTTAAATTTAGCAAGAAAAGCACCGCATTGCGTAGGAAAAATAGTTACGCTAGGAACTAAGTTTAATTGGACAAAAGAAACGGCAGAAAAAGAAATGAGGATGTTGAATCCTGAAAAAATAGCAGAAAAAGTACCTGCGTTTGCCAATCAGTTAGCGACAATCCACGGCTCGGGTCATTGGAAAGCAGTCCTGAATAAAACTGCTCAAATGATGTACGGATTAGGCACGGGAAAAAAAATAACGACAACGGAATTAGAACAAATTGAACAAGAGGTTTTAATCGGAATTGGGAGCAAAGATAAAATGGTGAGTGTCGAAGAATCAAAGGAAAGTGCGACTATTCTGCCAAATGGAAAGTTAGCGATCTTAGCAGATTTTCCTCATCAAATTGAAAAAGTAAACAAAGTGGAACTTAGCAAGATAATTGAGCAGTTCTTAATAAAATAAGCATAAAGCATCCGACAAGTTCTTGTAAAATGAACTTAGCAAAAAGTAGTGGAACCGTTAAACAAAAATAAACAACGCATGAAAATATCTCAATTGCTAGTTTTAGCATTGCTTATCTATGGTTGTAATACCAAAATACAGTCTGATTCCGTGAAAACCAGTACGGCAACTGCAATAAAAGCAAAGCAAGTAAAACCTGAGGTAAAGCATATAGATTATCATAGCGGTGATGTTGTTTCAGGTGGTTTGGAAGCTAGGGATGGAAAATTATGGTTTGGAACATCTCACCATGGCGTTTATCGGTATGATGGTATCTCCTTTACTAATTTTAGGGAGCAGGATGGGTTACCTAGCAATGAAGTTTATGCGGTTTTAGAAGATAGCGATGGGCTTTTGTGGTTTGGAACATCGGAGGGCTTATGTACTTATGATGGTGAAAAATTCACCCATCTTCCAATTCCTCATAACGGGCGAGATGGTGCTAAAACGGTACTTGGATTATTTCGGGATAAAGCTGAAAATATTTGGTTGGGTACTTGGGGAAATGGAGTTTACCGCTA
>JBGCFY010000307.1:0-8607 GCA_045110315.1 Saprospiraceae bacterium | reverse complement strand
GTGTCGCCTTCTTCGTTACTTTTCTTGTAACCGTAGCTGTTGCTTTAGGCGTAGCTTTCTTCGTTACTTTTCTTGTAACCGTAGCTTTTGCTTTAGGTGTCGCTTTCTTCGTTACTTTTCTTGTAACTGTAGCTTTTGCTTTAGGTGTCGCCTTCTTCGTTACTTTTCTTGTAACGGTAGCTTTTGCTTTAGGTGTTGCCTTCTTCGTTACTTTTCTCGTAACTGTAGCTTTTGCTTTGGGCGTAGCTTTCTTCGTTACTTTTCTTGTAACCGTAGCTGTTGCTTTTTTAGCAACCCTAGTATTTTTAGGAGTTGTTGCTTTAGGAACCGCGGTTTTAGTTGTGGCTGCCTTCTTTGCTACTGTTGCTTTTGCCTTAACGGTTGACTTTCTAGTAGTTGTCTTTTTTGCTACCGATGCTTTTGCCATCGGAGTGGCTTTTTTAGTCGTAGGTCGTTTAGTAGCCGTACGCTTTGTTTTTGCAGCGGTAGACTTTACGCTTTTAGTTGCCGCTCGATTTCCTTTGGTAGAAACAGATTTAGTTTTTGATTTAGCAGCAACTTTAGCGGGTGTTTTTTTGACAGCCATATTGGATATAATTTAATTTTAAAAAAATAAAAAAGCTTTGTAAATGTTTTGCAAAACAATAACTATTCCAAAACATTAGTAAACTTTCAATACGTTAACAACTGATTGTAAGTAAAGAAATAGTAAAGGTTTCATTTTTGATCATATTTGTTTCGAAAAAGATCAAAAAAAGCCCAAATAGATTGGATAATGTTGTGGCCATAAAGATTTGATTACCGGACATCTTGGATAAGCAGAATCAGGTGCAAAGCATTCTTTAATGGATATGAATTTAATCGTTTAAATAACTATTTGATCGGTAAGACTTCAGCTTGAAACAGTCCAATAAAATCTCTACCTAAATACTTAGTCTGAAACCCTTTTTTGCTATCTTTGAGCTCATTTTGTAAAAAGAGGCCTTTTAAAACAGGTACTTGTTTGTAGTAGCTTCCTTTCAAAATGCAAGCAAATGTCGCCGCTCAACGGAGCTGCCTCAGTATAAAAATTTACATTTAAAATTGTTTAGATTTCCGACAGTAGCTTAAGCTTACACTTGGCAAAATTAGTTTATCCAACATATCACTGTAAAGTAAATTTTGTACCATCAGAAAATTCAATACTTACTAATCCACCTTAAATGAAAAAATTCAGTTTTCTATTTTTAATCTGTGCCGTACTCCCCTATTTACAATGCACCGAAGCCAATCAAAAAATGCCTTCAAAGGAAATAAAACCACAAAATACTTTACTCGAAGACACGACAGATCATCACAGTTTTGCAAAGCCTAGAGAGGCTCAAACGAAGCACTTATCGCTTTCGCTAAAAGTAGATTTTGATCAACGTGTTTTATCTGGAAAAGCTAGTTTTACAATTGATAATCATCAAGCAACTCGCTTAATTTTAGATAGCCGAGATTTGCAGATTGAAAAAGTAAGTTTAGGGGAAACGGAAACGCCAACGAGTTTTACCTTATCCGAAGAAGAAGTTTTCTTAGGTCAAGCTCTTACAATCAAAATTGAAAAAAGCACGAAACTGGTACATGTTTATTACCAAACGAAAGCAGACGGCGCAGCAGCGTTGGATTGGCTACAGCCTCAACAAACGGCTGGAAAAAAACATCCTTTTCTCTTCACACAAGGTCAAGCCATTTTAACGCGTACTTGGATTCCTTGTCAAGATAGTCCAGGCATTAGAATTACTTATGATGCTCAGATTGAAGTTCCCAAGGCCTTACTTGCCGTAATGAGTGCTTCCAATCCACAAAGCAAAAATGAAGAAGGAATTTATAAATTTGAAATGAAACAGGCGATTCCTCCTTATTTGATTGCTTTGTCCGTTGGGGATTTAGTTTTTGGAGAAATTGGTGCTCGTACGGGAATTTATGCAGAGCCAAGTGTCCTCGAAAAAGCAGTTTACGAATTTGGCGACATGGAGAAAATGTTGGTTAAAGCGGAATCTTTGTATGGTAAATATTTGTGGGAACGATACGACGTGATCGTTTTACCGCCGAGTTTTCCTTTCGGTGGGATGGAAAATCCACGCCTCACCTTCGCGACACCAACGATTATTGCGGGCGATCGTTCTTTAACTTCCTTAATTGCACATGAATTGGCGCATTCTTGGTCAGGGAATCTGGTTACCAACGCAACTTGGAACGACTTCTGGCTCAACGAAGGTTTTACCGTTTATTTTGAACGGAGGATCATGGAAGAACTCTATGGTAAAAACTATGCAAATATGTTAGCTTTACTAGGTTACCAAGATTTAGAAAATGACGTAGCAAGCTTAGATAAAAAAGATACGCATTTAAAGCTTGACCTTAAAGGCAGAGACCCTGACGATGGTATGACCGACATTGCCTACGAAAAAGGTGCTTTTTTCTTACTATTATTGGAGCAGCAAGTAGGTCGTGAAAAGTTTGATGCTTTCTTAAAGTCTTATTTTAATACTTACAAGTTTAAAACAATTACAACCTCAACTTTCATCCAGTATTTAAAGAAAAACCTGATCGAACCCAATCAAATAACGGTGGATATCGACGAATGGATTTTCGGTCCTGGTATTCCTGCTAATTGTCCAAAAATCGAATCTGATAAGTTTGCCCTAGTTGACCAGCAAGTAAGCTTAGCGAGTGGCAATACCCCCGCTAAAGATTTGCAAACTACGGATTGGAGTACGCATGAGTGGCTACACTTTATTCGACATTTGCCCAAACATATGGCAGAAGAAAAAATGAGAAACCTAGATCAACATTATAAATTTAGTCGTTCTGGAAATTCAGAAATTCTTGCCGCTTGGTTTGAGACTTCCATTAATAATGGTTACGGAAAAACGCTTTTACCAGAGATTGAAGCTTTTTTAGTGAAGGTGGGAAGACGTAAATTTTTGACGCCATTGTACGGAGCACTTAAGGAAAATGATCAATTAGAAGTAGCCCGAAAGATTTATGCGAAAGCAAAACCTAACTATCATTCCGTATCTACTCAAACGCTCGATGAGTTACTAGAAATTGAATAAGGAGAGCAACTATGAGCTGCCTGGACAACATTATTCTAGCCAGTTTTTGTCCAAGCACTCACTCATTCGTAGAAAAGGGAACTCCTTCCGTGTCTTATTTTAATAAAAAACGGAGGATCAAGTCTAACACAATATTGATGTTTGTCGGGAAAAAGTAATAGCTCTATCGAATTTTTGCCTTCTTTTATCATTCATTGTCTACCTTTGCAGCATCATTTTAAATACTACTTGAAACACAAGAAATTCTACTGAAGTACTAAATATTGATTGTCGTACCCTGTAAATGAAGTGAGCTTATCTTTTTGACGCGCTATTTTTAGCGGTGGTTCTTTTTTAAGATCGAAGTGGTTTAAAAACTCCAAAAATGTTTGCGAATTATTAAACAACTTTATCGTATTCACTGAAAAAAGCCTTCAATAAGCGTATTATTTATTTTACAAGGTGCCAAGTGTTAAACAAAATACAAATTACTTATGCGAAACTTTATTAAACTTTTTGCTTTATTGCTCCTCTTCGGAACTAGCTTTGCCACACAGGCACAAGAAACCGAAGTTAGTCCTTATGACTTTGGAAAAATGTGGACTTTTGAAAATGCGCCACTAGAATATTTCCAAAAAACCTATGGTTTTACCCCAGATGAAGAATGGTTGACTTCGGTTAGAGAAGCCGCACTACGATTCTCTACTTTTTGCTCTGCTTCCTTCGTTTCTCCTAACGGTTTAATCATGACCAATCATCACTGTTCTCGTGGTGTCGGTGGTGCATTGATGGAAGGCGATGAAGATTTTGAAGCCAATGGCTTCTACGCCACTACACAAGCCGAAGAGCGTAAAGCACCCGGTCTTTTCGTAGAGCAACTTATTAAATTGGCAGATATTACTGCCGAGGTTAAAAAAATTACGGATCAAGCAAAAAATGAAACAGAAAGTCGAAAATTTAGAGATTCTGCTTTTACGATGATCAAAGAAAAGTATGGTAAAATGAAAGGCTGGGATGGCTTGCGTTTACAAACCATTACCTATTACAGTGGGGGAAGATTTTCACTATATGGCTACAAGCGTTACGAAGATATTCGTTTAGTTTTTATGCCAGAAGCACAGCTTGGTTTTTACGGTGGTGATCCAGATAACTTTACTTATCCACGGTACAACTTAGATTGTTCGTTCTGGAGAGCGTACGATGAAAATGGAAAACCGATGAATACGGCGAAGCATTATTACAAGTTCAACTTGGACGGCGTAAAAGAAAATGAGCCCGTTTTTGTAGTTGGTAATCCTGGTAGCACGGAACGTTACCGAACGGTAGCCCAATTGGAATATGATCGAGATTTCCGCTACCCAATCCAATTAGAATCGATGACCAACCGACATAGAATTATGTCAGAAATATATGAAAAGAATCCTTCTAATGCTTTGTTGAACCAAATTTTCAGTACCTCTAACGGCATGAAAGCGATCAATGGAATCGTAGAAGGCTTGGAAGATCCTGAACTTTTTGAGCGTAAAGTAGCGATGGAAGAAAAGATTAAAGCTGCTTCTAGCAATAAAGCACTTTGGAAAGATTTGGAGACGAGCTACAAAGCATTAACGCCTTTTACTTCAGAAGTTAGCTTATTGAATCCACGTGGAAGTGCAGGTGCTGCTTACCAACTTGCTTTTTCCTTAGCAGATTACGAAAGTTCAATGAAAGAAGGGGAAAAAGAAGAAACTTTAGAGAAGCGAAGAGCAGACATTAAAGCTTTAGCTAAAAAACTGAAAGAACCTATTCAATTTCGCTATTTAAGCACGCTTTTAGGAGAATTAAAAAGACATGCTGACCCGACAGACACTTACGTAAAAAGCTTGATGGGAAGTTCCTCTCCAGCGGCCATCGCTAAGGATGTGCTAAGCCAAACGAAAATGGGCGACGAAAAAGAATTGGATAAAGTGCTAGCGATGAGCGCAGAAGACTTAGCAAAAGCTAATGATCCATTGTTGCAAATGGGACGAACATTATACCCTGAATTTATAAAAGCCGTAACTTCTTTTCGAGGTTCTGGTGCGATGCGTAGAGGTTTAGAAGCGAAGATTGCCAACGAGGCATTTAAAGTCTACGGTTCTTCTTTACCACCAGATGCAACGTTCACTTTGAGGTTAGCCGATGGTGTGGTAAAAGGATATACTTATAACGGAACAGAAGCGCCTTATAAAACTACTTATTTTGGAATGTACGATCGTTATTTTTCTAACAATAAGCAGTTCCCTTGGTCTTTACCAAAGAAATGGGAAAATCCTCCTATGGAATTATTGCAATCGCCAATCAACTTTGTTTCTACCAATGATATCACTGGTGGTAACTCTGGGAGTGCCATTATCAATAAAAATATGGAAGCCGTAGGATTAATTTTTGATGGAAACATTGAATCTTTACCGGGTAATTTCATTTACGATGATGCCGTGAATCGTTCTGTATCGGTACACGCAGGTGGAATGACAGCGGCCTTGGAATACATTTACAAAGCAGATCGCTTAGTAAAAGAATTGAAAGGAAAATAGTTTCCTAACGGAAATTAGAGAGGAGTGCTTTTGAGGCACTTGCCAGAAAGCTATTTAAAAGGACTCATTTTTTTGAGCTTTTAAATAGCTTTTTTTGTTTTAAAAATTAACCTCATTTTATCATTCTGCAAGCAGATTTTGATTGTAAATTAAGTAACGTTATGGGATTAGAAATAGAACGCAAATTTTTACTCGCCGACGCTAGTTGGAGATCCGAGACCAACGAAGGCACCTTGCTGGTTCAAGGCTATCTCAGTACTATTCCAGAAAGAACGGTGCGAGTAAGAGTGCGTGGGCAACAAGGTACCTTGACGGTAAAAGGCAAAAATGAAAATGCTACGCGCCAAGAATTTGAATATGACATTCCCGTAGCAGATGCTTTGGCCATGTTGAAATTGTGTGAGCAACCTATTATTGAAAAAACGCGCTACGAAATTTTCTTCGCTGGAAAATGTTGGGAAATTGATGAATTTTCAGGCGTCAATACGGGATTAATTGTCGCAGAAGTAGAACTCAACGCCGAAACGGAAGCCATTGAATTACCGCGTTGGATTGGGCGAGAGGTGACGACGGAGGAACGATATTACAATTCTAATTTATTGGCACACCCTTTTCAGAAATGGTAACTTTACATAGAGGGTATTTTAACTGAAAATCCCGAATTTCAAATTAGAAATTCGGGATACTTCAATTTCAAGATATGCCCATTTAGGGACTATTGGATTAATAAACTATTTTTGAAAGCAAATACCATTACCAACTTACCAAATCGTAAAATCTGAATCTAGATTTTGGGCACGATTTACAGGATGCTGTTTTCCACCCGTCATTTTTACAACTGTTTTATAAACGTGCTTTTGCAATTCCGATACACTAACCCGCTTGTCTTTATTGATATCCGCTTTATTTTTTGTCAGCCCATCTAACACGGAATAAGTGAAGATTCCGTTTGCCCAACCTGAACTTTCAAGTGCGTATTCTACACCTGCTGCTGCCGAAATCACTTCCGTTCCAGAACCTCTTCGCAAATCTGCAAATAAGTTTTTCATGTGGTAAAAAGAATTCTGCAAGCCTAGCTTTTTTTGTTCTCCGGAAGGTTTAGCGAAGTTCTTCGTTTTTACGTCAAGTGCCAGATCATTCGTCGCCAAAAGATCGTTATCCGTCACGTCAATATCGCCCGTTTTATCAATTTCTCCCGAATGACAAGCATCAATCATTAGTAATTTCTGTCTTGCTTTTACGCCATCCATTAATTCGTCGAGTGTATTATAGGCTAAACCCGTCTCCGTCATATTCTTAAAATCCATATCGTGGGTGGCTAAGAAATAATCAAAGTTCTTGTCCAAACCACCATGCGAAGAAAAGGTGATAATAACGACATCGTGCGGACGCGCATTTTTCACAAAGTCTTTAACTTGTGCGACAATGTTGCTCGTGGTGGCTTCTTGGTTCGTCACCGTTTTGACGTACTGATTTCGAAAACTTTCATTCTTATTTTTGAAAAACTTTGCTAAATCGCGTGCATCTTTATCGGCGTAAGTCAAGTTTTTATCCGACTGTACAAACTTAGAAATCCCAACACCTAGATAATAAAAATCGGCTTTCCCAAAGTCTGCCGTACAAGTCAAGTTCACTTCCTCTCGCAGCGATTCGATCCCGTTACTATTCAATACCGATGCGGTAATTTTATTGGTTCCCGGCGTTAACTCAATGGGGAAATTTTGTTGAACTGATTTTTTATTTCCAGCGATAGCAAAACCTTTTCGTCCTTTGAGTGGCACACCGTTCACATAGATATTAATTCGATCCAGCGTATACTCTGAATCTGCTGCTTCTAAGTTGAGATTAATCGTTTTCTCCTTCGTTGTCAGTGGAATGGCATTGGTAATTCGCACTTCGGGTAAGACCATTTTTTGTTGGAATTTCTCCGGAGAAAGCCCCATTTTTTCTACCCGTTTTAGCCATGCTTTTTGGTAACTTTCAATCAAGTCTTCATCTTCACTCAATAAGGCTTTTGCGACAATATCCGGTCGATTAAAAATCAGGTCAAAATTTTCAAAGCCAAAAACCTTTGGTCCTTTACGGTAATGAATAATATCCAAGGTACCTTTACTTGAGTGATAATATCCTGCGGTGGTTCGCATAATATATTGTTCGGGAGAAATCCCGTTAAAGCTAGCAACTAACTCTTTTTTATTATAATCAAATACAGAAATTTCTCCCGTAAGGCCACCTGCAAATAAGCGCTTTCGAGCGGCATCGAAACAGATTTTCCGAATGGCAATATTTTGTATTCGTTCCTTCGAAACTACTTCCCAAGTATCCGTATTGATCATGGCGAGATCACCCGTATTAGTGCCCAGTGCCAATAGTTTATCATCTGGAGAAAAGGCTAAGCCTTTTACGGCTCGCTTATTAAAATCACTCAGAACTTTGATGATTTTTCCCGAAGGAATTTCGCACACTAAATTACCAATCACAAACTGCGTACCCGCAGCGTTAATCGCCGTAGCATCTACCCACATGGACAACGCTTTAGGAAAATCTTTATGCATTACCACTTTCCCCGTTGTCAAATCCATCACGGTCGTTCCTTTTGCGTGTAGCACTTCCCACTTTCCGTTGTGCGACATCGCTTGTTGATTTTCCGTGCTCAAGCCAATGACTCGATTTTGAATATAACCAACTGTTTTCGAAGTCATCTTAGCCGTTTCAAATGCTAAAATACTACTAGATGCTACAACAGTGACTTTATTCTCTTGCGGGGAAAGGTGAATATGATTTCCCCAATTGACTTTTGACTTAGTTCCTTTTCGACCATCTAAATAATACTTATAGATTGCTCCACCGGTGACGGCATAAATTATTTTTTCATCTTTTGAAAAACAAAAACCTTGATAGCTGTCTTTCGCAAAATAAATAGGTGCAGGTCTCGCTTTATGTAAATCCCACAATACCATATTTGATTCTTGTGCACTAACTAAGTAACG
>JBGCFY010000306.1:0-2531 GCA_045110315.1 Saprospiraceae bacterium | reverse complement strand
ACTAGAAGATAAAGTCTATACGGAACAAACGCAGGAGACTTCAATTATTCATTTGGATAAAAACGAAAACTTAAAAGGACTTAGTTTTTTAGATCAACTTTATCAAGCGATTTTAAAGAAAAAAGTATTAGAAATTACTTACCAATCTTTTTCTGCGCGGGCACCAAACGTTTTTTCTTTTCATCCTTTTATTTTGAAAGAGTATAATAATCGTTGGTTTTTAGTTGGGAAAAAAGCGGACGCTTCGGGAGTCATGACTTTAGCTTTAGATCGTTTATTATCTGTAGAAGAAGATTTGACTACGCCTTATCTCGAGGAAGTTTTTGATGGTGATCGTTACTATAAAAATACGATTGGGGTAACGGTGTTCGGTGATGATCATATACAAACAGTTGTTTTGAAAATTGATAGAAAAAATGCACCTTATGTTCGAACCAAGCCTTTTCATGCTTCGCAACAAATACTCGAACGCCTAGAGGACGGTTCGGTAATTTTTCAACTAGAGTTAAATTTGAACCTGGAATTAGAGCGTTTACTTTTAGGGTTTGGTGCTTCGATTGAGGTGCTCAAGCCTCGGCAATTACGACGACGAATGCGCTGGCATTTTAAGCGAGCTATGGAAGTTTATGCATCGTAGTCTTTGTTAGCGTGGACGAAGGTTTGGCAATTATTTTAAAATAAAAAAAATGGCAATGATAAAATTTGAAAAATCAAATCGTACAATTACGATGGCTGATTTGCTTACTTTTGAAGAAAAATACGGTTACAAACTTACGGAAGACTACAAAACCCATATGTTGAAATACAACGGTGGAGAACCAATCGGAGAGGAAGTTTTTTTTGGAGATGATGAATATACCTTGTACAAGTTTTTTAATTTAAACGAAGGAGACGATAGCGTAGCAACTTATATTGAATTGAGTGAAAGAGTATTGCCTCCAAATCATTTGACGATCGGTCGGATTCTAGGCGGTAATATTTGCATTTGCTTGAAAGGTGCCAATCGAGGGTGTGTGTATGCTTACTATTCAGAATGCGAGTTAATTTATTTGACGGTTTGTTTTACTGATTTTGTAGAAGGTTTAGAGGAAGGATAAAAGTGCATTTAACTTTGTCTTGTCCTGAAATAGTGATACAAGATAAATAAATAAAAATCTTCTCCATCGCAATCTTCGTCAGAATTGAATCCATTCTATACCCGTTACTTCTACACCGAACGGTGCATCAACGAAGCTATTGAATTTGAGGAAAACTCATCAATCAAATAGCTTGAAATGCTACCTTTTTTTAATTTTTCGTGAGCAAGTGTATCTGATTTGTTGATAATTTGTAGTCTATACTTCCACGTTCCTCTCCTCATATTTTCTTATCTTGTAACAATAATCATGTAATCCCTTTCTTTTACTCGGCCTAAGCAGAACATATCACTTCTGTGAAATTCAAGGCTCGGAATTACTATTTCGAAACTCAAGTCAGCTTTCATCCGCTTTGCTGTTCAACGCAGCTGATACTACTTCCGTAGAGCATTATGGAAGATAAGAGACCTAAGCTTATTTTTATTTCTCAACCTTGAAATCGGGGCAGACTTTCCTTTCTTTATATTGACCGATTTCTACAAACCTCTAATTTATGCATAGATTTTTATTACTTACTTGCTTCCTGCTTTATGCGCTTATTCCCTTACCTGCGAACGGACTCGACTTTACTTTTGCCAACGAGCCAGAAGATTGTACTACCACCGAAACGACTACGATCCAAGTTCCTAATCTTACTGGAGGAAATCATCAAATACAAGTTAGTGTAAAAGGAAAATGTGAAAAAGTACAAGATGTATGGCAGGTTACGAAGTACATTCTTAAGTTTGAAGAGGTCATGAATGGAGGTGGAAATAGTGGTTCGATTACTTCCCAAAATAAACCTACGAATCCTTATAGTTCTGGTGCAGGTGATCAAATGATGCTTTATGCTCCGATTCCTACGAGTGGTTTGCCGAGTGAAAATGTTAGTTGGAGTAGTTGGATGGAAGGTAATGATTTGCGAGTATCATTTACGGTATCCAATGGCGGTTCAGGGAGTAGCGTGTTGTTGCATTGTGAGTGTGGTGGCTGCATGGACCCAAACGCACTTAACTTTGATCCCAATGCTACGACCGATGATGGTTCTTGTGAATACGCGGGCTGCATGGATCCTGCGGCAGACAACTACGACCCAAATGCAACAACGGATGATGGGAGTTGTTCTTACTCCTATTACGGTTGCACAGACCCTTACGCAGAAAATTACGATCCGAATGCAAATATAGACGATGGTAGTTGTTATTATGCTTATTATGGTTGCACAGACCCTTCAGCGGACAACTACGACCCAAATGCGACGATAGACGATGGTAGTTGCTATTATGCTTATTATGGTTGCACGGATCCTTCAGCGGACAACTACGATCCGAGTGCGACGATGGACGATGGTAGAGGTCGGTAGAGTTACGAGGGGGGAACGGAGCATTCGGCGGATGACGACGAACCAAGTGAGAC
>JBGCFY010000305.1:0-13301 GCA_045110315.1 Saprospiraceae bacterium | reverse complement strand
TTTATTTGCAAGCCATTGATTTCCAATATTTCAGCTAATTTTTTTCCCCGTAGCTATGGCTACGAAAAAAAAATGGAGCTTCATCTTGAAAACCAAGCGCTTACAACTAATTTCAACCCCCATTTTAAAACAACTTCTAAGTCTACTTCGCTACCCGTTCAAAACTTCTTTGTACAAAATTGGTGTTGGATATTCTCTTTTGAGAACAAACTTGATTACGTCAAAGGCAGTAATTACCCCTTTCAACTCATTCCGCAAATTCACGACGGGGAGCGTTTTAAATCTTTTGTCCATAAACAACTCGGCGGCAGTTCCGACTTTGGCTTTCGGTTCGATGGTGAGAATTCTGGTTGTCATTACATCCTTTACCAGATTACGTTGTTCCTTGCCGTCCGGTTTACTAGAATTTTTCCATAAATCGTAAGAAGTAATTAATCCTAGGAGGATACCATTTTCAACAACGGGCAATTGTTGTAGTCGCTTTTGGACCATTGTGTTAGAGACGGATTCGATCGTGTCGGTTGGGCCAACAACAACAGGATCTTTAGACATGATGTTACGGACTTCTTCATTTAGCATAGGCATTCAATTTAAAGGGTTTACGAGTAGGTGAATGCTAAGTAAAGCTAAAAAGCCTGGACAGTAATAATAATGCTACGGTAATTTACCATACTGTTAGCCTAGCTTCATTTAGCGGCTCAAAAGAGTTTTGGCATGAACAGCTGATCTAGTGGATATCAAAATTGTTCGTCAAAGTCAAAAACCTTTCTAAAAATAAGATTAAAATCCATAAAATGAAATAAAATTGCAAGAAAAGAACAAAACATAAGGTAATATACTGCAAAATAGGTCAAAATGCAGTTACAAAAAGAATACATCAACACAAATAAACAAATTTAATTTGGGACAGATTTTGAAGTTAAGCATTCGAACGGTTCCTAATTCGAATTTTTAGGCGCAAGGCTGCGCGCAGATTTTTTCATCCCGGAGATGAACTCGTCAAAGGTGTCAAACTCTCGTCGGAAACTTAAACCCAGTCCAGTTTTATTGCGCTGTGCGCCAATCACCTGATCGGTTCGTTGGTAAAAACGAATTTTGTATTCTTGGTCGCGGGTTAAGATATATTCGATGACTAGATTTCCGGCGGTAAAAACACCCGATTGTCCAGAACTTGACCCACCAATATCAATGTTTCCACCGACGTCAATCGACAGTCGATTATTCCAGAGATAACTTTTGATTCTCGCCTGAATTTCGTTTCCAATTAAAGTTTCCTCTAGATTATTTTGGTCGACGGTTTCAAAAGCGTTGTAGTTCACATCGAAATCAATCCCTGAAATAAAACCTACATCCGTAAAGACTTCCGAGAGGATTTCTGAGAGGTAAAAAGATAGTTGTTGGGTAAACCATTCGCTCACCGTATTGATCACGAAGTTTCGTTGTCGGGAAGGAGAAATGGCTCCCGAAGAATTTGGTAGAAAGTTTTTCGTTGCTAAAAGTCCGAACACCTGTCGATTAAGTTCGTTCTGATCTTGTCGAATAATCCGTAATTTATTATCCGCATAGGATTTCAATTCTCCCGAAATATTGGGAAAGCCAATTTCAAAATTGATATCTGGTTTGAGCAATTCTCCCCCAACTTGCATCGTCAAACTCACGGGCGTTGCCTGTCGTGCTTCCGATTGAATTTCGGCAGAAGCACCGTCCAAATATTCCGCTAAGAGGACAGAAAGAGAAGTACTTAAATCTGCGTACTGTGCTTCAAGATCTAACTTTGCCCCTAAAGGTTCGCCATCCCAACTAATCAATCCTCCCCGAACCAAATTAAACGGTTTGTTGATCAAACTTAGCGTAAAGAGATAACTTCCTTGGTAAATTTCATAGTCGCCATACATTTTCAAGCCACCAGAACTCGTCACACTAATTTGTAAATTCCCATCACCCGTTCCACGAATAATATCCCCTGCCCTTTCATCAAAAATTAAGAAAACTTCTGCATTTTGATTCATCGCAAAATTCATCGTGAGATTAACGCCTTCTATTTCCGTTGATTCTTCTTTAACGGCTTTGACTTTAGATTTATCTTTAAACTTAATAAAACTGACCGCCGACGCATTGGAACCGTAGGTTACCGGAATAAAAAGCTTTGTTCCCGATCCCGTCTCCGCGACAATGTTAATATTCGTCAACTTAAAGTCTCCAATAAAACTTACATTAGCGGCACCGATTCCTTGTCCGTAATAGAGCGAATTATCTGTCTTATCGGTATCTAGACCTAGGAAACGATCTGTATCTAAGCTAATATTAAGTCCAAAATCTCGGAGGTAATTATGCGTAATTCCCCCCGTTATATTCGCAACGTTGCCATATTTATCATAAATTTTACTACCCGTCGCATCAAATATTTGATTGTTGATACGTACCGTATCATCAGGGATTTCGTAGTGCGTATTCAAATAGTCTACCGTAATACCACCATCAAAAATTCTTGCGAATCCATCCATTTCTATCTGGTCGGGCACACCGCTGAGGCGTACTTCTCCGTCGATAAAACCAACCGTTTCTGAAATATCATTCCCTATAAAATATTCGGCAATTGCGAGCGGATAATTGGACAAACTAAGATCAAAATCAAAGTAGCTAGCGGGATATTTCGTCACCCTTGAGCGAGGCTGATTATACATACCTTCGGCGGTAAGTTGCACGTCGCCATTCGTAATGGATAGGTAAGCTTCTAGCGTATCTTGTAAGCTTGCTAAACTTGCATCCAAGCGTAGCACGCCCCAATCATCCTGATTGATCCACAAGGTATCTATTACGGCAACGGCAGATAAACCCTCCAATTTGTAAATATTTTCTACTTCGGCAGTAATGCTATATTTCCCTGCGAAGTCTAATCGTTTATAATCCCAGTACTCGTTGATGACGCCTACGTCAAAATTCTCCAAGCCAAGCGTCAAGCCACGTTCTCCGGTACTTTCCAGTACAATGCGTTTGTCCTTGTTGAGCATTTCAAAATTTTTCGTCTCAATATATTTCTTACCGAAACGAATATAATTATCGCGCTCAATCTGCCATTTATCGCCTAGCACCACTAAATCGGAAGTCAAAAATCTAATTTGATAATAATCATCATTAAAAAAGAGTAAGCCATTCAAATTTAGATCATCAAAAACGTTAGTAAAGTTGGTAGAGTTGAGTTCAAATTCCAAGGTGTCGCGATCGAGATTTCCTAAAATGTAAATAGGATCAAAATTTTGCTTGCCATTGATAACGGTATTGGTGACACCGAGATCTATTTTACTATGGCTTTCTTTAGCGTTTCCGAGTAATACAATATTGTTTAATAGTACATTATCGTATTTAATTTTCTCAATTTCTAGATCCAGAAATAAACTATCGGCTTGATTATCAAAATAACCAGAAGCCAAAATATTTCGCAAGGTGTCCAAACGATTGTCTACTAATTTGGTGAAGTTTTTAGCGTCGAAAAGTTGAAGATTAAAATCGAAGGTATTGTTTCCTAATAATTTATTTTTCGATTTGATGTTAAACCGGTTAGAAATTTCTGGATAATTTTTTTCTACAAACTGTACAATGACTTCTGACAAATTCTTGATATCGTACTGACCATTAATTGCAGCGTTAAACATCTCCGAGTTCAACTTAATTGACCGTCGGTTAAAAGCATCGAAAGTAGAGAAGAGGATTAAAGAATCTAGTAAATATTCTTCTGTACCATTATGTATTGCTTTGAGCGAATAAGCCTTAGCACTACCGTTTAATTTATCGACTGCAATATCTTTAAAATTGAAATCAATATCACCAGAGAAGACAAAATCGTTTGGTGTAAGATTAAGGGATTTTAAATCCAATCGTTTGACTTGAGCCTTGAAGTCAAAAACGGGAATACTATCAACCAAAGCGACCGTTCCATCAAAATCAAACCAGATATTTTCATCTTTAATGACAAAGTTACCATCAAATAGGTTTTTATTGATTTCTCCATCAATTTTCAAATTTTGGTAGGTGTATCCACGAAAACTAAAATCTTCAATCGTCGCACCTAACTTAGCACTTGCTGTTTCTAGCGTCAAGCCAATTCCGTCTTCAACCTGTGAATTAAAAGTAACCTTCCCAATTTCGGGATTACCCGACCACGCTCCCAAATCAAAATCTAACAAAGATAATTTCCCAGAGTAACTCGCTGCTGCTCGTCCAGGCTTTAAGTCCAAACGCATATTCATCGAAGCTCTACCTAGATCCGTATTCAAATCACCATTTGCCACAAAATCAATAAAGAAACCATCAAAACGACCTTTAAAGTCTAAATTCCCCAATCGGTCAAAGTTTTGTGGCGGTTCAAAATTTGGTAGCAACAACTTTAAAGTTTGGATATTGGAGGTAAACCGATCAACGTTGAGGTTGAGTAGTTCTTGGTTCCGTTTTGCTAAATCCCGAGAGCTAAAATCTCCGACGAAAGTTGTTCCTTTACCTAACTGAACCACTAAATCTCGTCCTCTGAGTTTGTTCACAAAGCCCGTTACGACACCATCAATCATAAATACCTCTTCCTCATTTTTGGCAAAAAAGGTATTTTCTCTAAGTTCTGGTGCAAAGGTCATAATATCTTTAACTGCAATTTTAGCTTGATTAAAACGACCTAGCATTCGGACATTATCATTGTAGCTTTTAAAATTGCGGTAATTCTTATATTTCAAAACGAGGGTATCGCCCAATTGACTTTGCGGCGTAATCAGGTTCATTCCGTTTAGGACAACTGTTCGATCTGAAACTTTTACCTCTTTAGCAGTTAATTGATTGAGTACAAAACCACTACCGTCTTTCAAAGAAGACTTAACAATTTCTCCCGTATATACATCTTCTGTAAATTGGAAATTATCTACGTCTAAATTAATATCATAAACCGCCAAATGGTCATAATCCAAGATGTTATCTGGCGTCAATTTGATGGGACTACGTTCTACGTTATTTAAATTAAATTTAGCTTCTGCCAGGCGAAAAGCATCAATTTTCAATACAAATGGTAGCGCCGTGCTATCTGGGGGAGAAAGTGCAGCCTCCTCCTCTGGTTCGAGTAATTTAGGGGGAAGAAATCGTTCTCGTTCTAGGATATCAACCGTTAGTCCTTCCAAATCTGCGGAAGCAATATCCACCAAATTATCCTTAATATTAATCTCATTAATCCTAATCATGCCTTCCGGCAAATCCATGATTAACTTTTGTCCTAAAGGATAATCATCTTTAACGAATCGCACATTTTTCAGGTGCAGCACATCAATATCAAAATCTAAGGGTTTTTTGGCAGTGGTGTCTTTGGGTGCACCATTGTCAAAATAATCTAGAATAAACTGAAGATTATTATGATAAGCGCCCGAATCTTTCCGGATATTAAATTGAGTATCCTCTAAGTAGAGTTCATCTACATCAATCTTTCCACTCAATAGATCTAGTAAATTACTGGTTAGGGTAGTTTTAAGTACTTTGGAGTAAAGTAAAGTATCACCCGCTTCATCCTCGATCAGGACATTTCCGAGTACCAACTTATTGAAAAGTTCAAAATCAACGTGATCGACTTTTACCGTTGTATTTAAACCATCAGAAAGATATCCGGTGGAGAAATCAACTAATTTTCGTTGAACGGTAGGATGTTGAATCGCAAAATAGACCAATAGGTAAAGCAGTATCAGAAAGAGCAAAAGCCACTTTAAGACACCCCAGAACTTTTTAAAGAACCGTCTCCGCTTACGTTTGCGGGAAATCTGTTCAATTAGGTCGTTTGTACTATTCATCTCATAAAATCAACGAATTATAGTTTAGTTATCAAATTGATTGAGGTCAAAAAAAGACCTACGTCAATTAAACAAAATAATTCGCTGGATTTATTCTTACTAAAGCAGTTTTAACGTATAATTAAGCTTTCTAGGCGATGCTAATCACAACAGTTATCGAACCGCTGATCATTAGCACCCCAAAATTAATAGAAAACCAGCAATTTTGCTTAGATCTTAAATAATAAGTTGGGAAAAAATTTAAATAATTGACCATATGACATTTTCGCGATGGAAGGAATAGCGAAAAGAGTGATAAACAGTAGTGATGATGATGATTTTAATGGGGCTTCCAGTATGTACGAGCTAAACCACTTTTCCTAAAAATTCAAGAATACGATGATCTGCCCAAGTGAAGCCCGGTTTTTGAAAATCGACAAAAGCAACGTGTCCGCCGTATTTAGGCATTTCTAACTGTAAGTATCGACTTGACTTTGCCATATCGATAGGATAGCATTTTTTTCCTAAAAAGCTGTCATCAATCGCATTGAGTAATAAGGTTGGAATCTGAATTTCGGGCAAAAGCGGCAAGCAACTACACCGCGTCCAATAATCAACTGCACTATCAAATCCGTGAACAGGTGCCGTGTATCGACCGTCAAATTCTATAAAATTCTTAGCACGATAGACTGCTTCCCAGTCAATCGCAGCGTTTGGGAAAAGAGCCTGTTTCGCTTTAACTTTGAGTTTCAAGGATTTTAGGAAATTATTGACATATAATCTGTTATTCCATTTGGCAATTTCCATGCTTCCGTTTACCAAATCAACGGGTACAGAAACCCCAACAGCGGCTTTTACTTCAGCCGGAATTCCAGCACCTTGTTCTCCTACGTATTTGAGCATCACATTCCCTCCCAAACTAAAGCCAACGAGCGCTATTTTAGTATATTTCTTTTGTTGATTTACATGATGTACTACTGCTGCTAGGTCGTCACTTACTCCACTGTGGTAAGTTCGTAACAAACGATTTGTTTCTCCCGAGCAAGACCGAAAATTAAGTCCTACGGCGTCCCATCCTTGCAAGTTTGCCATTTGCAAAAGCGATTGAATGTAAGGTCTTCCTGCATCTCCTTCAAGACCATGCAGCGCAATCAGCAATCGCTCCGACTGTTCCGTTTTCGCCCAATCTAAATCCAAGAAATCACCATCAGATAACTCTAAGCGTTCGCGCGTCAGAGCGAGCGGTAAAACTCGTCTAAAAACGCCTGCATAAATAGTATGGACATGAGCATTTCTAAAATAAATTGGTGCTTGATAGCTCGATGATTCAATTACGGGCATTATTGGAAGTATTGAATTAGTATTTAGTTTTCAAAGTAGGCGTAAAAAAGTCAATAGGAGTTGTTTAAAAACGTCAAAAATATTTGCGAAGTAATCTTTTTGAATGGTTAAACAATCTCATCGTAAAAAAGCTTAAATATACTTTAACGTAAATTTCAAAATAAAACTAAGATTTTATCGAATGCCCAATATAAAGCTTTACTCTTGCTTGTAAATAATACCATCTTTCATTACAAACTTAACGTCTAGTAAGGTTTCAATTTTATCTACTGGATTATCTTGTACCGCGATGATATCCGCCAGTTTTCCGGCTTCAATAGAACCCAACTCATCGTCAATCCGTAAGAGTTCGGCCGCCGTCATCGTAGCCGACTGAATGGCTTTCATGGCAGGCATACCTGCCTCTACCATATAAATAAACTCTTTGGCATTCTCACCGTGTGGAAAAACACCTGCGTCTGTACCGAAGGCAACTTTTACTCCCGCTTGATAAGCTCTACCAAAAGTTGCTTGGATTAAAGGTCCCATTTCTAGTGCCTTGGGGACAACCACTTCGGGGAAATAGCCTGGTTCTTTGGCTTTGGCTTCGACAAATTTTCCAGCGGAGATTGTTGGCACGTAATAAGTACCTTTTTCTTTCATCAAACGCATGACTTCTGGTGTCATTTTCGTGCCGTGTTCTATACTGGTAATCCCTGCCAAAACAGCTCTTTTCATCCCTTCTGCACCGTGAGCGTGTGCAGCTGTAATCATGCCATAATCGTTGGCAGTCGCGACAATTGCTTCCAATTCTTCCGTGGTAAATTGAGGACCTTGTCCATCTTTAGCGACGCTCAGCACCCCACCCGTAGCTGTAATTTTAATGCAATCTGCACCATTTTTATAGCGTTGTCGAACTGCTTTTTTAGCTTCTGCGGGGCTATTGATTACACCTTCTCTTGGACCAGGATCTCCCATTAAGTCTTGTTTGAGTCCGTTGGAAGGATCTGCGTGTCCACCAGTCGTTGCAATACTTTTTTCGGCGGTATAAATTCGAGGACCTTCCACGTATCGACGATTAATCGCATTCCGAAGAGAAACGTTGATGCCCGTTCCGCCTAGATCTCTGACGGTGGTAAAACCAGCCATTAAAGTTCTCCGAGTATACATCGTAGCTTTCAGCGCAAGGTCACTTTCATTGAGTCGAAAACTTTCCATGTAACGAGTTTTACTACTTTGCGACTCTAGGTGCACATGCATATCCATCAGCCCTGGTAGCACCGTTTTATCTTTTAAATCGATCAGCTGATCTTCTTTTCCAGCCTCTTTGTACCCTTTTTCTACCGCAATGATTTTATTCCCCTCAATGATGATGGTTCTTTCTTTCACTACTTCCGAGGATTTTCCATTGATTAGTTGCCCACAATGGACATAAGTTTTTTGAGCAAAACTCCAATTGAACGAAAGCAAGCAAAGGAAGCAAAGTATATTTTTCATAATCGTATTTTTAGGTTCCACTGAATGGAAGAAAGCTATAATTAAGTAGTTTGCAGAATTAGATCTTAAATACCTACAGCTAGAGCTTCACCTTGACTTACAAGCCTTTACCTTCGGTTGCTAACATCATTTTAAAACAACTTCACTGCAATAAATCTTTACAAGTTTGGGTATCAAAGTATTGTTCCGTTCGATTCCAGCGGCTTACCGTCAAAACTTCGAAGTGGCTATTTTCGGAATCTTTCATACAAGTACAAATTTCGCGACCGATGCGTTTTAAAACCCGTGGAGCATTGTAGGGCGCTACGTTCATTTCTGTAAAAGACCATTTATCAATTACCAGTCTTTTTCGATCTTTACCGAAGATATCTTTTTTCACATAGTTTGGAAAACAATCTTCTTCCTTTTTATAAAAAAAGATACTTCCCTCAGGATGTGTTCCTGCGTACATTTTAAAAGATAAAGGATCATCCCAATAACCAAATTCGTTTAAAGCGGGAAAAAAACCGAATAGCAAGATAAAAATAAATAGGACAGGTCGTCGACCTAGCTGTTTCCCAAAGGATTTCCAAATGTCCGTTGCTCCAAAAAATAATACATAAACGAGTGCCATCATTGCCAAATTCCAAGGCCAAACAACGACGTTCCATTGATGACCGAAAGGACCAAGTAGTGCTAATATCAGTCCGTGAAAACATAAGAGCAAACTAACGCCTAGTTTCCTCGTCGTGCGCCATACTAGCGACAAAGCTAATAATAACTCAATTGTCGCGGCCAGAAATCCTAGTTGTGGTTGCGCAGTTAAGAATTTTTCCAATCCTAAAGGTGCAAAAAGCCAAGGAAAAATATCTTCTACAAAATAGATATTAAACTTATGGAATCCACTCCAAAAGTAAGTAGCGATTAGCGCAAAGCATAGCATGGACGATGCAAGATACTTTTCTTTTTTAGTAAAAAAAAGGAGTAGCAAAAGCAAACTCATTTGATAGAACCACGGTTGTAAGCGATTAATATCTTGTAAAATTAAAACTCCGGATACCAAAAAAAAGCAAAGCCAAGGTAAGGAGTGTTCTGGCTTTAAAATCAATCCTACCAAACTGAGCAGTAAGATGGCAAAAAGGGGATATTCTAAAAAACCTAGTCCAGCCAAGTCTAAACCGGCAAAAGCAGAAACCATCGGAAAATCACGTACGGTGCTAAACCAAAGTCTATACGACAATATGATTTGCAATAATAAGTTGATAGAAATAATGCTAGTTACCCAAACAAGTTTTTCTCTTTTTGGTAATAATCCATCCATATCTGCCAAATTAGTTATTTCGTCGTGGAAGACAAAACTAGTACACGCTAATCTAAATAGCACTTCATTTTAAAAAATAAATTCTTTGATTCCGTGAATTTAGTTATTGAACGCTAAATTGAGCCCGCAGAAAATAGAACAGTCCGACTATTGATAGCAGAACGAGCAATGCCATTCCTGTTTTATACGGTAATTTACTTTGTTGTACCAACGTACTGTGTGCATTTCCGGTAGCAATAAAACTTGCCCAGTAATAAGGATGACCAATCGGATCAAGTGGATTTTCTAGGTACGCAATTTTTGCTTGGTGTAAAGCCGTCCCAACGGTTTGCTGGCGGGAGAGTTGGCGGTGAAAATCGACCATTAACTGCTGACTACTTTTATCATTAGTCGACCAGAGACTCATGACAACGGTAGCTGTCCCCGCGTTTCTAAATCCTCGTGCTAAACTCATGACTCCTTCTCCCCTTTCAAATTTGCCCATTCCTGTTTCACAGGCGCTCAGGACAACAAGTTCTGCCTTCAAATCTAAAGCAAAAAGTTCCGCATTAAATAAGGTAAAGGCTGCCGGATCCTGTGATTTTTCTGGGGTAAAATACAAACAAGAACGATCGCTGTCTCGCTCATCAACTTTAGCATGAACCGCCAAATGAATGATATCAAATAAATTAGCTTCCTTTTTAAAATTAGCCTTTGTCGCTTTTTCTTTTTCAAAAACTAAATACTGAGAATAGTATTTCGCAATTTGCTGTACTTCCTCTTGAGCACCGTAAAGAGGTAGTAAACCTTCATGCTGCTGATAATTCGGCGCAAAAGCAAGCAAGCGATTTCCCGTTGACTTCCGAGGAAGCAATTTCTGATTTGATTGTAATAAAATGGCGGAATAAGCGTAACTCGTTTCGTAGCTTCGAATGAGGTAAGGGAGACTCAAAAAACGCTTATCGGAAGAATTAACTTTTTGGGTTAACAAACACTCAAAAGGTAGGAATGCAAGTGGACCATCGGGGATGAAAATTAATTTTTTTTTATCGTTAAAATGCGCTAAAGATTTAGCGAGTAAAATTTCATAGAGTTCGCTGGCAGCGACGGTGAACTGCTCATAGTTTTGAGTAAGATGTTGTTGGATTTGAGTTTCGTCACTCAGGGCAAGTTGAAAATTTTGAATCGTTTGATCTAGTGTTTTAGTCCTTATCACGGTTTCAACTTTTATTTTTTGATTATCAATAGCAAATATATACACCGCTTTTTCGCCAAAAAAATACTCGAGTAGTACCGTTTTATTCGCCAACAAACTTTTCTGCAGATTTTCAATATCCACTTGATCTTTACGAAATTTAAATCGATGATATTGCGGATATTTATTTTCTAATTGTGCTACAAATTCGTGATAGCGATCATTTAATCTTAATAAAGAATCTTTGAGTTTTGTCGCCTCGCTCTCCTGTGTGGTCTCAAATTGATAAATTGATTCTTGGAGAGCAACGATTTTTGTTTTAAAGGTTTTCTCCGTTTTGAGTACTTCCACGGGTAGCTTTGCGAAAGCTTGTGCCGCTATTTCTTTGTGATGCTCAAGCAATAAAATACCTTTGCTTTTTTCCATAAAATTAAACGCTAAAACCTGTAACCGTGGCGCGGGAGCATGATCGTACAACAGCAAAGCAGTCGCAATCGCTTCTTCAAAAAAAGGCTTAATTTTTCCAGCCCAAAACAGTTTAGAATCATCGCTCACGTAAGATCTCCGCATTTCGTCAAGTAGCTGACTAGACAATTCAAACGTTGCCAATGCTTTTTTCAAAGCTTCGTGATTCGCGGAAACGCTAAACATTGCTTTTTGACTCATTGCCTTATCCATCAAAATGGTTAACAGCTTCGGTTTATCTTTACAAATTTGCAACTGCGCTATATTGGGATTGGTAACACCAAGCGTATCTGTGAAAGACGGAATCAGGTTGGCCAGTCCCAATTGATACTGATGAATCGCCTGTGTAAAAGCTTTCTTTTCATAAAAAACATTACCAATATTATCGTAAGAAACAGCAATATTTGGATGCTTTTGAAATTTATAAATTTTCTTTCGCAAGGCTAAAGACTGTTCCAATGCCGTTAATGCCAAATCGTATTTTTCTTGTGCCATATAAGTCAAGCCCAAGCTGTTGAGACCATTTGCCACGTATATGCTTTCCGCTCCAAACAAGCGAGTATGAATGGCTAACGCTTCGGCTAAAACGGTCAACGCTTGATCGTGTTTTTTGAGCTGCGTATAAATATGTCCTAAAGAATGTAAGGTATTGGCTTTCCTCCCTTCATCTGGTAAATGCTGATAAACTTCCAGTGCTTTTTGGTAAGCCGTAGCGGCAGCAACATTTTCTTTCATGGAGGCATATAAATTCCCAATACCATAATGAGTGATTCCTACTCGTTTGTGTTTTTCTCCGTAAACTTTCTGGTATAAATCCAGTGTTATGGAAAGGCAATTTAATGCTTGTTGGTAGTCACCTACCAAACCATAATTTTCACCAAGCTGACCATAACTTTCAGCCAATGGAATTGTATCCTGCAAATTTTCTCTAATCCTAATCGCCGTTTTAAAATTAAAAATAGCATTGCGATATTCTCCTTGAGCACTATGTGCCACACCGGTATTGTAATAAGAACCTGCCAAATCAGGTCGATCCTCCTCGGAAAGCTTACCTCTAATTTCAATTGCCTTTTGGTAGTTGAGAATTGCTTGATCATAGTCCCTTAAAAAATATAAAAACACTCCTAACTTATGGTAGAGTAATCCTAAGGAAGCCTTTGCTCCTGTCGTTGATTTCGAAACTAAGGCGATTGCATTTTCAAAGGTAGCTCGCCCCAGAGAGTCTTTTGAGGTGCGGTAATAATTCATCCCTAAATCAATGCTCACTAGACTGTAAAGCTCCCAAGCTTCGAGGATATGGGAAATCTCTTGAGCAGCTTGTAATTTCTGATTGGCCAGATCGTACTGACGTAAGCTAGCCGCTACTTTGGCCGCTCGTTGCAAATTTTGAGCTTCTGCCAAAGTATTATTTTGCTGTGCCCAAAAAGTAGCTCCGTGCAGAAAAGTAAAAACACCGAGGGTGAGTAGAATTTTCATAGTATCATTTGAGGGTTCGACAAAAGAATAATGGAAGATAGGAAAGTTTCCTAGCTTAAATATAAAGTCTTTGGTTTAATTGCAAGTTAAGACCAATACCATTTAATGGTAAAAAAATTTTGTCTTAGTACTTAAGTAGTTTGCAGCATTAAATTAACTAATAACTTGAAAGCCTTTTAAGCTTCTACTTCGTTAAAAAGCCTCGCCAATGCTCCGGCATTGTCTGTGTTTTTTGCCTCGTTTAAGCTCAAAATTCTTTTCAACTTATTGTAAACTC
>JBGCFY010000304.1:0-11926 GCA_045110315.1 Saprospiraceae bacterium | reverse complement strand
CTTGGTTTACATTTCGCTTGCGTTTGTATTTCCTCGTAAAAAATGGACAAACCGTAAGCATCTCGTTGCTTCTTCAGCAGGTTCATAAGCGCCGCAGCTGCTAAGGAAGAAAACTGTAGTTTATTCAGCGATTTCTTTTTTTTATTGCTAGTATCGGGGAAGTACATCGAGCTAGAAGCATCAATTACAATTTGACAACGCAAATTTGTCTCCTCTTCAAAACGTTTGATAAACATCTTATCACTTCGTGCGTATACTTTCCAATCCATGTTTTTGGTAGATTCTCCTGGATTGTACAGTCGATGTTCCGCAAATTCGACGGAAAAACCATGAAAAGGACTTTTGTGTAAACCAATAATAAAGCCTTCAACTACTTGATTGGCCAAGAGTTCAAGGTTTCCTAAGTTCCGTACGTCGAAATTGTCAATTAAATTCATTTGATCTAGTATTAGCAGCTAAATATATTAATTTTTTTGGTACTTTATAAGAATCTGGAAAGAACTGTCCATAAAGAAAAGAAGGTTGGCCTTAACTTTCTTACAGAAGTCTTCCTAGGTACGTTCTAAGAAACGTTTTTTTACCTTTTCTGTTGCAAAAGAGACTTGGAATAAAAATATAATACGCTAGCCAAGGCGTTCTCCAATTAAGGTCAAAGAAAAACCCTTATTTCAGCTTGAGAAATAAGGGTTTGAATTTATTAATGGTATGTTGAGATTAAACCATTGCTGCCTTAATCTTAGCTTCTAAAGCTTGCTTGGTAATTACTCCAACTTGCTTATCGACAATTTCTCCGTCTTTAAGGATTAGAATAGTAGGAATGCTTCGAATGCCAAATTTAGAAGAAACTTCTGGGTTATGGTCTACATTTACTTTTCCGATCAAAGCATCATCTTTCATTTCAGTTGATAACTCTTCAATGATTGGGGTAATCATTCTACAAGGTCCGCACCATTCTGCCCAAAAATCGACTACTGAAATTTTATTGTTCTTTACTGATTCCTCAAAATTAGAATCCGTGAATTCAAAAGCCATGATATTATTTATTTAAATTTAAAAATAGTGATTAATGTGATAACAGCGAAATATCGCTAAAGTTGCAAAGATAGCCATATTCTTATTCAAAATTGTCCAAATTAGGACAATTTTGAAGGATTGGAGGTGCTACACAGGCTATTTACAAGCTTACTTAGATGCTTAAAGTTTGAATGATTGCTAAAAGTTCTTCGTAACTCATCTCCTGTTGGTAGAAAAAATCCGTTCCATCACTCTTATTGATTAGATACAAAGCCGGAAGTTCTCCTTCCCAACTGCGAATAATTTTACTTTTCCAATTTTTAGGTCGCTTCTTTTTGAGCATAAAAACTTCCGAGGTCAAATTATTAGCTCGGATGTAAGTATTTACGGTGGCTTGATCTTGTTTTTCGTCCAAATTGATGAAACTCAAGCGCATTTTATCATTTCCTAGTTCGTGCTGAATTTGTTGGAGGTTGCGGTTAACATTTTTGCACGCGTCACAATCTAATTTCCAAAAACTGACCACTAATAACTTATTATAGGCTTCATCAAATTGTGCCAACAATTCTTTGAAGGAAATCTCTTGCACCGATTTCCCAATGGCATTGGCCAATTTTGCTTGATCTGCTTTCGAAAGTTGTTGCTCGGGAAGCGTCGCACCGTGTGGCATGGCAGTTTCAAAAGGATCAACTTCCTTTTTTACTTGCTCCGTCTGGGGCGTTGTGGTTTCACATCCTATTACGCCAAAGACTAGGAGTAGGGCGAAAAAAAACGGTAATTTGTATTTAATATTTATCTTCATTGTCTTAGTACTTACTTTTGCTGCAAAGCTAAGAAGTTGTTTGATGCTGCAAAACTTAAATTGATTTGTTTTAAATCCCGTTAACTTCCTCTTTCAATTTTTATTCGAAGGTGCTCGATCTCAATGGGCATAAAGCTTTCTTGAATTTTCATTTTACACTTGCGTAAAAAATTAGACATCCGCTAAGCAGAGAAACTCCAAATCAGTTTTTTTATTGCCAAAAAGTTGTTTCTTTTACAATTCGAATAGGGAGCAATTTCAGTTCCAGATTTTACAACAAAAGAACTCGTTCTACAGTTTAATTAACCAAATGATACACTTTACCCCAGAAATATGAATTGGAATTGGATAAAAACTAGAGATTTTCGCTGGTTGTGGATTGGTCTTGCCGGATTCGCCATCCTAATTCGCTTTTTGTTATCTCCCGAGCAAATAGAACGCTATTACAGTCGTGGTTTATTTCCTTATCTCAGGATTGTCATGGATAATACTTTGAGTCGACTTTCTCCTTTTGCCTTAGTTTATCCTTTAATACTTGTACTGCTTGTCTGGTTGTTTTTTAAAATAAAAAATAGAAAAAGAGATTTGAGTTGGTGGGAACGCATCCGAAGCGTGACTTTTTCGCTGATTGCTTTTTTGAGTGCCGTTGTTTTTTTCTTCCTCGTTTTGTGGGGCTACAATTATGGTCGGGTTTCAATTGAAACGCAAATGGGCTTAAACCCTCAAGCGCTTAGTTTTGAAGCCTTACGCGCTGAATTTGAATTAGAAACGGCCGAATTGATCGAAGTAAGAAAAGCGGTTAGCACGGATACGTTGGCAATCAATGACACGAAGCCGCTCGCAAACTTAGAGACTGAAATTCGAGCGGAAGTGGTTGATTTATTGCATTTGCATGGTTTTCCCACTAGTGGAAGGGTGCGCGGTAGATTTTTGAAACCGAAAGGCGTACTCCTGCGCATTAGTACAGCGGGCGTTTACCTTCCTTTTACGGGCGAAAGTCATATAGATGATGGATTGCATCCGCTACAAAAGCCTTTTGTCTTAGCACACGAATTTAGCCATGGCTACGGTTTTACCGATGAAGGGGTTTGTAATTTTTTAGCGTATCTCAGTGGTAGAAACTCTGCTAATCCATATTTTAAGTACAGTACTCGTTTAGCCTATTGGCGGTATTTAGCGAGTAGCATTCGCCAGTTGAATCGGGATTACTTTATTGATTTTTACCAACAAAAATTACCAAAAGGTATCAAAGCGGATTTGCGCGCTATTTATGAAAATCAAGATCAGTATCCGGATATTATGCCGAAACTCAGAAATTTAGTCTACGATAGTTATTTAAAGTCGCAGGGCGTACAAGAAGGCATGAAAAGCTACAGCAGAATTGGAATGCTCGTCGTCGCTTATCGCGAAAAATATAATTTAAAGTAAAAATTTAAAACAACTTCAACAGCTTAATTTATCAAAACTTGTTTTCAAATCTCAATCTTCCAAAATGAAAAAGTTACCCATACTAATTGTGAGTTTTATACTGTTATCTGCATTTAGTCCTAATAACACTGCGAGTTGGCGTATTGCTGATGACTTTTCGGTTAGTTTTAAAACTAAAAAAGCTAAAGGTAATTTCACGACCTTGCAAGGACAAGTAATTTTTGACGAGAATGACTTAGCGAATGCGAGCTTTCAAGTGGAAGTGGAAGTAGCTTCTATTCAAGCGGGTAATTGGCTCAAAACGCGACACGCGAAAGGGGGAAGTTGGTTTGATGCGGACGAATACCCAACGATCAAGTTTAGTTCGAAAGAAGTTCGCAAAAGCAAGGAGGCTTACTTAGTGAGCGGAGATTTAACCCTGCATGGCATTACCAAAGAAATAACGATACCTTTTGATTTTAAACAAAATAAGTTTCAAGGAAGCTTTACGGTAAATCGCTTAGATTACGAAGTAGGGACGATCAAAGGAATGTCAAAGTCAGTAGGAACAGCCATTAAGATTGACCTATCTGTTCCAGTGACGAATTAAGCTTTTTAATGTGTTTTCGCTTTTAATTTAACCAATTCTTCTTGGCTTAAATTCCTCCATTTTCCTTCTTTCAAATTGCCTAACTGAACGTGCATAATGCGTACCCGTTTGAGGGTAACTACCTTGTAGTCTAAGAACGCACACATTCTTCGAATTTGTCGATTTAATCCCTGAGTAAGCGTAATGCTAAAGATGAATTTAGAGATTTTTTCGATCCGACATTTTTTAGTGACCGTTTCTAAAATAGGAATACCATTGCTCATTTTTCTAAGAAAATGCTCCGTAATCGGGCGATCTACGCGTACGATGTATTCTTTTTGATGGTTGTTTTCTTCCCGCAGAATTTGATTAACAATATCTCCATCATTTGTCAAAAAGATCAGACCAGAAGAAGGTTTATCCAGTCTCCCAATTGGAAAAATGCGCTGTGGATGATTGACAAAATCAATGATGTTGTCTTTGTCCTTGAGATCTGTAGTACAAGTAATTCCTGGCGGTTTATTGAGCGCAATATAAATAAGTGCGGGCTGTTTTTTTAATGCTTTTCCATCCAGCGTAACGGCATCTTGTTCGTTAACTCGATTTCCTTTTTGTGCAACGACGCCATTAATTTTTACCCTGCCGGCTTCAATCCAACGATCCGCTTCGCGGCGCGAGCAAATTCCAGTCTGGCTGATGTATTTATTTAAACTAATGGATGAATCTTGCATCTGAAATTTTCTAAGCTTTAGTTGCTCCCACAAAAGAACCCAACATTTCGACGAGTACTTTGTTCAGTTCCTCAATGGCTAAGGGAATATCCCAATTGTCTTTGTTACGGGGTTCTACATAATTAGAAATGGATCGAATCGCCAAAAATGGTAATTCTTCTAGTAGGCAAGCATGAAAGACTGCGGCACTTTCCATCGTCTCCAAATCTGGCGCATACTTACGAGTAATGCGCTCAATACTTGGTGCAGCACCATGAACCTTGTTGACGGAAATACCGACTACTTTTGGCAAAAAATCAAAATCATTGCCTGCCATATTGTTTAACCAACCTGCCTCGTAGGGAGCTTCATTCGATTTTACGAGTTTGAGTTGGTGAATATCTACAAAATTACCGTCAGCTTCTTCCACACCCAAATCTCCAAACCGTTCCTTGACAATCTGTACGACGTCGCCCAACTTAAAGTCTGTAGTAAAAGCACCAGCAATTCCCGCGTTAATCACAAAATTGGGTCGCGTTTTCGCTAAAATCTTAGCTAAATAAAAACTAGTATTCACCAAGCCGACACCCGTGACGAGGAGTTGCACCCTGAGTTTATCTTTCACATAAAGACCATTTTTTTGGTCCGTGAAATTTTTTTGAAGATATTGGGTGGTCGGCGCCAATTCAAAAGGCGTCGCCGCTACGAGCAAGATGAGCATAGATGAAAACTATTTTTTAAATTGGTATCGGATGCTAATGGCTGGACTCACGCCGAGAATTTGATGATAACTAGAGGCAATGTCAAAGGATAAACCGTTTTTCATTTCGTACGCTAAGCCAAAGCTCCACAAACTAGGATTGGTACTGATTCCCGCTCGTAGGTAAAAAGCAGAAACGACTTGGTATTGAAAACCAACCTTAAACATCGTTGGGAAATCTAAATCTTTTTCTCCTTCCAAATGCATGGCTAGTTTCTCCGAAAAGTTGTAGGCTATACCCAATTTGAAAATCGTTGGCAATTGATCCGTTTCGTTGATATCAACTTGAATGGGACTGTATACTTGAGCTGCCAAGAAGAAGTCTTCCATAATCTGACTATGAACACCAAATTCAAAGGTCAAATTAGCAGCAGAGCCGTATTCGGGAATCCGAGTAGTCAAATAATCAACTTGTGCCCCAATCGCAAGTCGGTCGAAAAGTTTCCGTGCGTAGGATAATCCAATCTTTTGCTCATTAAAAACATCAAAGCCATAGTATTGTAGATTCAGCCCAAAAGTTCCTGAATTGGTTGGGTAAGCGGCACCAATGGCGTAACTATTAATGTCGGCATTCTGAAAACGACGTTGCCCCACTAAAATCACAGCAGTTTCTTGAAGATAAGCCAAGCCAGCCTGATTGCTGAAAATGCTATTAATATCCGTAAAACTAACGGAAGCATTTCCCATAGCAGCACCTTTCGCACCCGCGATGATTGGCGCGCCATTTTGACCAGAAAGAGCAATGGTGGTACAACACCAAAGTAATAAAAAAAGCAATCGTTTCATGTGTAGTAATTTTTAACACGAAAGTCCGAAACGTAATTATTTCGAAGGAATTGAATACATTGTAAGCTAACTTAGCTTGCAATGTACTTAGCTACAAAGCTAAATAAAATTGAGAAAGTGAATTAGTAATTTATTATACTTTTATTTAATTAATTTGAAGTCAAGTACCAAGACAAAATTACTTTACCATTAAATTGTGTTAGATTTTGGACAGTATTGAGGCGCGAAAACCGCCCTAAGCCTTTGCTTAGGAAGGCTTTGAGCAACGAATAGACTGTCCAAAAGATGATGCAAGTTAATAAGTGAATTAATTTGTCTTCGTAAGTGGTCGGACACAAATAGTATTCTCGCTGAGTCTTTTCGCGTAACTCTTCCTTATTTTATCGCCTAATCCAGTAGGATTAAGCTCAAAAATAAGTCGATTTAAACTAAAAGCCTTCCCCGATAAATGTATACCTATTTGTGTCCGACCACTTACTTATTTTAAAATGAGCTCAAAATTGCTACTTATCTTAGATTAGATTCGTTTTTAAGCTAAGAATTATTAATTTAGCATTGCTCTAAGATAAAGCATTTGGTGCCAGATTCGCATCAAAATTCATCTTCTTTCCGCTTGTTAACCAGTATCGGTAATTCGCTAGCACATTTTTTAAGCTGCTGCATTGACTATTTCCTTTTAATTAAATCATTATCGCAACCTACAATGCTTTTTCCTTTTATGGGAAAAGCTAGACTGGTTGGGTAGAGGTTGATAGGATCAAATTCTTAAATTTAAACAGCTTCTAACCAAACAGGAATAATTCAACTTTTATTAAAGAACTTCAAACTAAAGGACTAGAAAAATGAAAAAACTATTTTTTATGTTTGTTGCAAGTATGTTATTTTTTGCTTGCAATAATACACCGAAAGCCGATGCCACGACTACCAAAGACAATAAACGGATAGAAGGTATGCCCGCTGATCGGGTACTCGAATTTGACGAACCAATTGACTTTGAATTGACTTGTGTGGAACAAGCTGAACCGGCAAAGGAAACGGGACAGGCTTACTATAAGCTATATTTAAAGACTGCGCTAGTAAAAGAGCCGATTTTCATCGAAAAGCTTTTCGGTTGCGCTCCGGTAGCAACAGAAGAATATCGAGCCTTGCAAATGCTATCCAATACCAATAGTGCCGTTAATGGTTGGTACGCTGGCGGTGGTCCGCTAATCTATGGATACATTGAGGATAATAACGAAATTGTACTCATGAAGGCTTTTCAAGAAGAAGGGGATAGTCACGAAGGACACGACCACGAAGGACACGATCATGCGGGACACGGACACGAAGGTCATGACCACGTAAAGGAAATTGATTATAAAGAATTTATGCGTTTCATCGTGCATAAAGACGGTAGCTTTGAAAATAAAACGCGATAAGAGCTTCAAGGAGTAGCATCTACGTATGGGATGGTGTTACTCCTTCAATTTCTTGAAGTGGATTTTAAGTAAAAAAGGTAGTTTTTTGATTGAAGCAGAGCAAATTAGCCCACTCTAGAGGATTTTACTTACAAATTTTCGATTTCCCACTGGATATTCTCCCGTGCTTTTGCTTCGTAAGCAGCATGAAACTCATTCGTTTGGTAAATTCTATCCTTTGCAAGGAAACGGAGCAATACTTTTCTTCTTCCCATTTTGAAAAGGAAACCTGGGTAGCGTTTGAACTCCTTGCGAATTGCCTTTCTATATTTTTTATAAACTTCTCGGTTAGCAGCAAAGATGGATAAGTCAAAATCCAATAGATACTGACTATCGATCGAATCATCCATATCTTGGTGATTCGCAGTAGCTTTGATCATTAACTTTATCTTCTGAAGGTCGTAGGTGTTCAGGTAAGGTTTGAGGAGCTCTCCAGCTAAATCTGCACTTTTTTCTTCGTTATCTTTACGGCGAATAGAGTAAATGATATCATGAAACCAAATCCCAAGATCAACTAAATTTTGTGCTTCAACGTGATCGTTGTATTTTTCCGCTACGTGCAGTAAAGAGTAGAGATGAGACATATTGTGGTAGGCACGATGCTTCTGGTTATATTGTTTACAGATTAGATCAAAGAATTCCTTGGCTTGACTGGGAGTTATTCCAATACAGTCAGCCGTAGAAAACCATTTCTTTGACAACCAATCGAACTGCTTGGTGTCTATCTTATCCATCACAATTAAAGGTAGCATGATACAAAATTAACAATAGCTGTAAAATGACCTAGTATAATTAGGCTTTTTTTACAAAAAAAATTAAGGTAATCCTGATATATTTTATTCCTTAATGTTTGGAGGTTCTTCAAAACTGCCAAAAAATTTACAAATTGATTTTCAGGACTGAAGTTGTTTTAAAATGATGTTACCAGCCTTTGTCTAAGTAGTAAGATCTACTTTTAAAAAAGGGCTTTCTTAACATTGAGACAAACACCAAAGACCCCCTCATTTGATAAACACGATTAACGTCATGACGAAAGTTTTTATTCCTAATTCTTCCTTTTATGCTAAGCCTGCGAATCAGCAAGATATTCCTCGGATTAAAGCCATCATTTTCTCCGTTTTAGAAGATTATGGACTCCTTCCCGATGATCCTAGCTTAGATTATGATTTAGATGATATTGAGTTACATTATAAAAATGGCTATTTTGGTTTAATCTGCAATGCGGAGGATCTTATTGTAGGAACGTTTGCCTTGTATCGTATGAATGCGGAGCTTGCTGAAATCCGAAAAATGTATTTGTTACCTGAAACAAGACGCCAAGGTTTAGGAACTTGGATGATCGATTTTTTAATTCATCAAGCTAGAGCATTAGGCTTTAAACGCTTAGAATTAGATACCGCAAGTGTTTTAGTTGAAGCAATGAAATTGTACGAAAAAGTAGGATTTCAAGCTATGCCCGCAAAAAAGGAAGGATTCCGTTGTAATCGTGCTTATTTTCTTAAAATTTAGGCTATTACATTAGGTATTACTCGGCGTATATTTAATTTTCATTACCGCTCGTCGTTGAAATTACTACAGCAATGACCAGCTTTTTTGCGCGGAGTTTGCTTTTTAAAGCAACTTCATTATTTTTACGGTCAAACCAATAACTGCTGATGCCGCTAGTTGTTACTTTATGCTGGTGAGTAGCGTCCTAAATAAAAGCAGTTGTTCTTTTTTATGAAACACTAAGGAGTATTCTAGATCAATTCTCTTTAAACTAAAGAATTGAAGGCAATACCTACTTGAAAAACACACAGGGTAAATGGCAAATTTAAGAAAAAATCACGCTAGTTCTAGCAAAGAAAGCAGCGGTATGGTGGTAAAGTTGGGGATTTTCGCCGTCGTGGCAGGAGGTCTTTTCTACGTTTTTAATTTATTTTCTGGAAAGGATGTTAGCTTAGCCGAAACGATTGAAAAGGCTTCTGAGGTGATTAATCAAGGCACTAACGATGGAGATAGTGCCAATAGTTCTGGTAATAATGCGTATGATACAAAAACCTACGTAGATGAAGCATTACTTCCTACTTCTACCACCGGGCAGATTGTGAAACATGGCTACTATGCACTTTCTTATTCAGAGGATCACGAACAACCGGAGTGGGTTGCCTACGAGCTTTCCAAAGATCTTCTTTACAAAAAAAGAGTTGATCGATCTAATAATTTTAGACCCGACCCTAAGGTAAGCTCCGCCTCTGCTTCTCCCCGTGATTACAAACGATCAGGCTACGATCGTGGACATTTGGTTCCTGCGGGAGATATGGGATTCTCCAAACGATCTATGTCAGAGACTTTTTATATGAGTAACATGAGTCCCCAAATTAGAAACTTTAATGGTGGTGTCTGGAGAGAATTGGAAGAACAAACTCGAGATTGGGTAATGAAGTTTGATAAATTGTACATTGTAACGGGACCAGTTTTAACGGCAGCAATTCGAGATAAAATTGGGGTAAATGAGGTCTCTGTTCCTGATTCTTATTATAAAGTATTGCTAGATTTATCCGAACCTGAAGTCAAAGCCATTGGATTTATTTTGCCCAATGAGATTCGATACGAACATTTAAGCCAATTCGCGGTATCGGTAGATGAGGTAGAGGAATTGACGGGAATTGATTTTTTCTATCGCTTAATGGATGAAAATTTAGAAAAAGAATTAGAAGCTAAAGTAGATATTGATCAATGGAAGTTTAGCAAAAAACGCTTTGAACAACGTGTTAAAAGTTGGAATAAACGAAAGTAGCACACAACTTCTAAGCCTAAACCCAACAAAATAATATAGATGTCAAATCAAGAAAAATTCGTTCAGGAAATTACAAGTTCCTATACTTTTAAAGGTCCAGAAATAATATTAGGTGGTGCCATGCTAGAGGGGAATTGTATCAAAGATACTTTCGTAAAAGTACCCCTTAAGATGATGAATCGGCACGGATTAATTGCCGGAGCAACGGGCGCAGGTAAAACTAAAACCTTGCAAATTATCGCTGAGCAGTTATCCAGTGAAGGGGTGCCCGTGTTGTTGATGGATATTAAGGGTGACTTAAGTGGTATCGCCGCGGCAAGCGACGGTCATCCTAAAATTGAAGAACGGCATGCTAAGATTGGTATTCCTTTTAAAGCAGATCAAAGTCCCGTAGAATTTCTGAGTCTTTCAGATGAAAAAGGGGTGCGACTACGAGCAACCGTTACAGAGTTTGGACCCATTTTGTTTTCAAAAATATTAGACCTGTCAACAACACAGGCAGGAATCGTTTCAGTATTATTTAAATACTGTGATGATAATAATTTAGCCTTGTTAGATCTTAAAGATTTTAAGAAAACCTTGAATTGGGTAATCGGTGATGGCAAGGAGGAAGTAGAGGAATTATACGGAAGTATGTCCACGCGATCCGTCGGAACAATTTTACGTAAAATTGTGGAATTAGAGCAACAAGGGGCGGAACAATTTTTTGGAGAGCGTTCTTTTGAAGTTGACGATTTGATTCGGATGGACGAAAATGGGAAAGGGATCGTTTCCGTTCTACGATTGACGGATATTCAAGATAAACCCAAGTTATTCTCGACCTTCATGCTGCAACTTTTAGCGGAAGTTTATTCAACTTTCCCCGAACAAGGAGACAGTGACCGCCCTAAGCTTGTGATTTTTATCGACGAAGCACATTTAGTTTTCAAAGAAGCGACGAGCGCCTTATTGGATCAAATTGAAGCCATTGTGAAGTTAATTCGGTCAAAAGGCGTCGGTCTATTCTTTGTTACTCAAAACCCCGTAGATATTCCTGATGCGGTACTTGGTCAATTAGGTTTGAAAATGCAGCATGCCTTAAGAGCCTTTACGGCAAAAGATCGTAAAGCAATTAAACTAGCCGCTCAAAATTATCCTATTTCGGAGTTTTACGATACGGATACTTTGTTGACGGAATTAGGAATAGGGGAGGCGCTGGTAACAACGCTTAACGAAAAAGGAATTCCTACCGCTTTAGTTCATACTTTATTGCGTGCACCACAGTCTCGGATGGATGTATTAACGGGTGGTGAGATTGACGAAATTATCAACGATTCTAAACTAATCAAAAAATACAATGAAGTTGTAGATCGAGAAAGTGCTTACGAAATCCTAACGGAAAAAATGAAAGAAGCACAAACGGAAGAGAAACAGGCGGAATTAAAAAAGCAAAAAGCGAAAGCGAGTCGCTCTTCTTCCCGCAGTGAAAAAAGTACTTTTGAAAAAGTGATCTCCAATACTACTACCCGACAAATCGGTCGAACAATTGCACGAGAATTAACGCGAGGTTTATTAGGGGTACTTGGAATTGGCGGAAAAGGAAAGCGAAAAAGTGGTTGGTTCTAGTTGGAAATACCTAAATG
>JBGCFY010000303.1:0-23824 GCA_045110315.1 Saprospiraceae bacterium | reverse complement strand
AACGCAACAAGGAGAACTTCCACTAAAAGGAAAGGTCACGTCGGAAGCAGTTTCTCCAGCAAAGTAAGCACTGCCTTCCGAAACGTCTTCTTCTGGACAGACAATACACACTTTAAATTTTTGTGTGGTAGCAGTAGGATCGCTCGTAGAACAAGGTCCTACGGGAAATGGATTGATGGCTCCGGTGATGTAAACGGTTTGATTGCAATAAGCACTAGAAAGACTCGTCGTTAATTCGAGGGGAAATGTTCCCGTCGCAGCGACGTTGCAATCATCAAAAGAACCACCGCCTTGGGTTGTCCACGGACCAGTGGCATCTGGTGCATGTATATAAGAAGTATTGACGGACGGCGTAGAAGAAATAGTTGCATAGCCAGTACTAGGAATCGTTACGGAAGTTAAGGAACAACCAGGAACTGCTGCCGTGGGGACGACACCGCCAACGGCTAGATTACCTTGAGAAGGAGCATTCAATCCCGTTGGATTACCAAAAATTAATCCTTCCAAAAAAGTACCCGTTCCATCAAACATCGCAATATATTCTCCGTTGTTGGACATGATGAAAGTTTCATCTACGGAAATTCCAGCTTCGGTCGTACAGGCACAAGTAAATAAATCTAAATCGACGGGACCCGGCGTGAGTCCAGCAAAACCAATCATATAAAATCCGTCAGCAGGAATAGTTGTTCCCGGAGGAATCGTTACCGTCCAGTCTCCGTCGGTCAAGACGGTACAACCAATGTCCGTACCCGGAGCACCGATGAGTTCTAGCCATTCACCCGTACCCACAGCACCACTAGTACCATCATTATTGAGTGGTCGTGCCATGATTTCATTAATGTGAAAACCAGAACTTTGGAGACAATCAACGGTAGGAATATTACTTACGCCTAATAGCGTTCCACCACTGTAGGGATCAAAACCAGGCGTGGTGCTAGCCATCCAATTAATTGTACCACCTTGCGGTAAATCGGAACCTGCTAGTACTGAAACAGTGAATAAATCGTCAGGACACAAGTCACAACAACCACCAGAGCCCCCCGTCGTAGTATGAGAGCCTAAATTAGAAGAAGTATTATTAGCAAAATTAGTCCATTCTGTTGTTAAAGTAGGAAACAAACAACCAGCATTACCAGGATCTCCAACGCCCGTAGTAACATCTGGATTTCTGACGAGCGTTTGATTCTCGGTGCTGAATCCCCCCGCGTTCCAATTTCCACCAGGATTACAGCCAATATTACCAATTACATCGAGCAAAACGCCATTTTGAGAAAGTACAACGGCATCATTACCATTGTAGGAACCAACGCCCGAAAAAACTTGATCTTGCACAGCTGCAAAAGGAGCTGCGGCACTCGGGTGGCAAATAACATAAACGTCACCGTCTGCAACGGTACCCGTCAAGGCGATTGTTGCATTTGGAGTAGCCGCACCATTATTGTAAAATCGAATATCGTAGCTTCCCGAAGCAAAGTTGATCGCCGCTCCCGTGCCGTTGTAAATTTCGAGGCATTTATTATTGGAAGAACCTTCGATATACTCTGAAAAAAACAAATCCGTCGAACTAGAGGGCGTGCAAGACGGAGAGCTTAAAGAACTATTTGTGATCTGTGGACATTGAGCTTGCGCAGGTGCTATGATAAAAATAGAACATACGATCAAGAGCAAACGTTTGGCTAAAGATAGGTAAGGGGGCATCCGATGAATTTTGGTCCTGTTATTGGCTATGGACATGATTGTGTAAGTATTGATTTGGGGGAGTGTAAGATTCTGCACTAAAATACGAATTTTTGTAAAGGATTAGTAGCGTATTATTGGTTAAGTTTTGACTAAATTAATTTCACTAACTAGGTGAGTATAGGCATGTTAAATCATTTTAATATCGTAATCTAGCAACTAAAAAGATTGTACTTTGATAAGTTGAAAGTATATCGTTTTGAAGAAAAATCTGAAACTCGAATCTTATATGGTAAACTTTGCTCAGTGAGACCTTGTAAGTGGTTTTGTGGTAAATTGTATAATTTACTGATATACAGTTAATTATGAGTTGTTTTCGTTTTTTGTAATTAGTGAAAAATTTTACTATTTTGCGCAGGCTAAATAGTTTTTTTTGCATTTTTATGGAGAAGTATAGGTTTTTTTGAACCAAATGGATGTGAAAATAGTTTAGCGTATCAAACACAGCATATTCTCAAAATGCTCCAGTTTTTAAACATTTTATCAAAAAAATTATGTTTTACCTAGCAGACATACGAACAAAAATGTTTTTTCCACTCACCAAATGTAAGCCATATAAACAGGTTTAGCACTTACTTTCGCAGTTGAGGCAATAGCTAATAAATGATCAGATCACAAGTTTTTTATTCCGCCAATGAGCGGAGAAAGTGAGCTTGCGGCATCTTTTTACAGCAGTCTCTTCTAATTAGATTCCTTAAGACTCGACAAAGCTGCTTCGCTTATTTTTTTATTTATAACTAATAAAGATTAATTTTGCGCAAAATTGATGGAGCAAGGTTTTGATCGACGTAGCTTAAATAATTTAGCCTAATGGCATAAAGGAATTTATTTTTAGCGACTTACTGACCCTAGCAATAAACTTATGGTGAGTAAATTTCCTTCTTTTTTAATAAAAATTTAATAAAAAAAATAGCATTCCTCTAGCGGTGACGATCTAGGGATTGAATACGAACTAGTTTTATAAAATACTATATAAATGATGCAATTAAGCGAACAAGAAATCGTACGCCGAGAGGCTTTAGAAAAGATTACAGAACTGGGCATTAACCCTTTTCCAGCGGAGCAATTTAAAATCAACTTCAAAACTTCAGATTTTAAAACTTCAGATTTTACCCTTCGACTACACAAAGCAATCGAAAATATTAAAGGCGTTGGAAAAGTTGGGGCAGCAGCAATTGCAGAATTTTTAACTAAAAATAAATTTAAGGCGGCAACTTTGCTAGAAGACACTGCTTTTATGCAGGCGCATCAATTGGCGGAAGAAATTAGTTTTGATGCAGGCGTCGATCGTGCTCCCATGGCGTTGACGGAATTTGTGGAGCAATTGCGTGCAGAAGCTTTGGGTGAATACGCGAAGGAAGATGCTCCTTTGATTCGAATCGCAGGAAGATTTATGGGACAACGAGGTCCTTTTGCGAAGTTGCAAGATAGTGCAGGGAAAGTCCAATTGTATTTGCATAAAAAAGGAATAGGGGAGACGCCAGAAGAAAAGGAACTTTCCGTACAACTAATGAAATTATTGCACATCGGCGATTTTATTGGAATCACGGGAGAATTATTTGCAACACAAACCGGAGAGCTGACTATTCGAGTAAAATCCTTAACTTTTCTAGGAAAGGCTTTGCGAAATCTTCCAATTGTGAAGACAGATAAAGAGGGTAATGTTCACGATGCATTTACCGATCCGGAATTAAGATATCGACAACGTTACGTTGACCTTACGGTGAATGCATCGGTGAAAGATATTTTTATGAAGCGTAGCAAATTGATGTCCGTGATGCGCAACTTTTTTAATGCTCATGATTGGGTAGAGGTAGAAACGCCCGTTTTGCAACCGATTCACGGTGGCGCAGCGGCACGACCTTTTGCAACGCACCACAATACGCTAGATATGCCACTTTATTTGAGAATCGCCAACGAGCTTTATCTCAAGAGATTAATTGTTGGTGGTTTTGACGGTGTTTACGAATTTGGAAAAATGTTCCGAAACGAAGGAATGGATCGAACGCATAACCCAGAGTTTACCGCGATGGAAATCTACGTGGCTTACAAAGATTATATCTGGATGATGGAAATGGTGGAGCAATTGATCGAAAAAATTGCCCTAGAAGTTACGGGATCAACGACGGTTCATTACGATGGACAAGAAATTAATTTTGCGGGACCTTACGAGCGATTAAGTATGTTCGAAAGTATCAAAAAATATACGGACATTGATGTCTCTGAAATGGATGAAGCAGGCTTGCGAAGCGTTTGTAAAGATTTAGGGATCCACGTGGACAAAACCATGGGGAAAGGAAAATTGATCGACGAAATTTTCGGCGAAAAAGTAGAAGCGCACCTTATTCAGCCAACTTACATTACCGATTATCCGATCGAAATGACTCCGTTGGCTAAGAAGCACCGAAGCAAAGCTGGTTTGGTAGAACGATTCGAATTGTTTGTCAACGGAAAAGAAATTGCGAATGCCTATTCCGAATTGAATGATCCGATTGATCAGCGTCAACGTTTCGAAGATCAGCTGAAATTGGCTGCGCGTGGCGATGACGAAGCAATGGTATTGGACGAAGATTTCTTGCGGGCTTTAGAGTATGGAATGCCGCCAACCTCTGGTTTGGGAATAGGAATTGATCGTTTGACGATGTTGATGACGAATCAAAGCTCCATTCAGGAAGTTTTGTTTTTTCCACAAATGAAACCTGAAAATACGCAGGGAACGGAAGAAGAAGCTTAGCACTTTGTATTTCGAGGTTAAAGAAAAAAGAAGCGAGATTGTCCTGTACGATCTCGCTTTTTTGTTTGCTTAGGGATTCGCTCGACGCCGAAATAGTTAGCTATGGGCAGCAGATTGCGGACATTTAATCTAGAATTTTCAACACTAAATTATTTTTTTAGTCTGGTCTTGTGTAGCTTTATAGGGAATCGTCGTGGTGGAATGATTCGCAGGGACGCCCGCAAGCGCATTCTTTTGAACTCTTAATAGTGTGCTTAGTTCCATAATTTACATTTCTTTATTTTGCTTTTCAAAACCTTGTATAATGACTACAAAAAAGTGGATGTTACTTTTCGGTTTTTTATTGGCCACTAATTTGAATTTGTCCTTGCAAGCACAAGGTGTGGGGTTTAAAGTGGGACTTAGTGTTTCTAATTTGCAGGGAGAAATTCCGACTAAAAGTAGATTTGACGCAGCCGTTGGTTTTTATGCAGATTTAGATTATAACGACCGACTTTCTTTTCAAGTGGAAGCAGTGCTTAATCGTATCGGGGCAACGGCGCGAGCAACGGAACAAGAATTTCGACTGCATTATATTGCGGTTCCAATTTTAGTAAAATACGATGTTCTCGATCGAGTTAGTCTCTACGCTGGTCCGCAGATTAGCTTTCTTTCTACGGCGCAGACTTACATCAACGAAGAAATTTTTGATGTCAATGACGCCGTTAATAGTTCCGATTTTGGGCTTGCAGCGGGGTTTACCTTTCAGTTTCCCTCCAGTCTCAATATCGACATTCGCGTCTACCAAGGAATGATTAAAGTATATAAAAATGCGCTGCTAAATCCTGTCCTTAAAAATCAAGTTTTTACCGTTTCAATTGGCTACTTATTGGCGAAATAAGCCGCGATCATCTAAACTTACTAGTCGCATTAATTTACGATCTACATCCGTCGGTAGGTTCCGTCGATAGATTCGTTTGCTAAGCTCATTTTAAAAGAACTTCATTATTTCAAGAACTTCTTAGCTTCCCTTTTTAAAAAATGTTTAATTTTGATGGGTTATTTAACAATTTCAATGCTAGAAATAGCATTTTAAAAACTTTCGTATTAATTTTTTACACCAAAGTATATGTTGGAATTTTTTTAGAATCCTTTCGATCCTGAAAATTTAAACATGCTTAAAAGAATCATTTATGATGACTAGACAGATTTTTTGCAGTACCATTATTGCCTTAATGGGATTATTCACCATCACAGCCTGCGGGGGAGAGGCAAGCCAAGCCGCAGCGGAAGCTAAAGAGAAAAAAGAAGTTGCCGATGAAAGTATTGCTGGTGCACTAAATGAATTAGGAAAAGTACTCGAAGGCGTCGGAGATAAGGATGCTAAACCTCCAGTAGATAAGGAAAAATTAAAAGCTTTATTTCCGGATGAAATAGACGGCATGAAACGCGTTAGTCGAGGTGTTCAAACGGGTGGTGTTGCTAATCTGAAAGGTACAAATGCAAATGCAGTGTATAAAGCAGATGGCAAAAAACTAGAAATAAATATCGTTGATGGAGGCGGATTAGGCTCAAGTTTGATGGATCTTGCGAAAAAGAATTTCAATATGGAAATTGACCAAGAAACGGAGACGGGCTACGAACGAACCACCAAAATTGAGGGTTATAATGCTCTTGAAAAGTACAATACCAAACGCAAACGGGGCGAAATTACTATTTTTGCTTACAAGCAGTTTATGGTCAATATTACGGGACAAGGCATGGAGATGGACGTGATCAAATCTGCTTTAACGGATATACTCGATGAATTAGACGATTTAGACTAAAAAGATATATTTGCACTTTGAACAACTTCTGTTTTTCAAACGATCAGTTGATGGTGGCTAAGAAACAATACCGTGAAACTTAAGAAGATGCTGCTCGGCAGTTTCGTTGTAGATACAAAGAATGAGCGTATTGGTTTTTAGTCGGTGTGAATGAAAGAAAATTTTAATGGGATTATGAAAATAGCCCCGTTCTTGGAATAGCGGAATTTGATTTCCCAAAGCGGGATGTCGAAAAAGATTAAGTTCCGTACTAGAAGAAGGCAATGGAATATCTCCATAGCCTTCTTCTTTTAAGAATGCTTTGAGCATTGTATAGCTAGCCTCCACACTCGTTCCCGCGAAAGCGGTACGGTATTCCCAACCATCACTTTGTCCATCCAAGTAATCTGATCCTGCAGTAGGAAATTCACTTCTAATTGGCATTGTCTTGAAAATTAATTAACTTCATCTATTCGTGATTCTTGCGTCGGCAAATTTAGTTATTTTCACGCGTAAGCGAAGGAAGTGCTTGTACAAAATTACGAAGTTGTTTTAAAATAGATAGATGATTTATTTGCAAGCCATTGATTTCCAATATTTCAGCTAATTTTTTTCCCCATAGTTATGGCTACGAAAAAAAAATGGAGCTTCCTCTTGAAAACCAGGCGCTTACAACTAATTTCAACCCTTATTTTTAAACAACTTCAACGATAAGATTTAGGATTGAAGATTTTTGATCCTAATTTAGGGGTTTTCAAAGCAAAATTATTACACTTATTCAACTTCAATCGATCGGATTTATCGCCTTTTAAATGCATCTCTTATGAAATTAAAATACCTTTTTGTCTCCTTCGTACTCTTGGGCTTATTCGCTTGTGAAACGAATACTAACTCGGGGGGAACTGTAACAGATACACCGACGACGCCTCCCGAAACGCCTCCCATCGTAGAAGACTCCCGACCCGCTTTTTATCTGGAAGGTTTGTATGCAACTTCTACTGCAACGGGGAGCGACATTCGAAATGTATTTGATGGAAATGCACAAACGCACTGGGAAACAATCTTGGGCGCTGGTCCAGATGAAGGAATTATGATTTACTTGCCCGTACCAAAGTATATTCATCAGCTCAAAATAGACGGCGCACAAGGAGCAACCTATGCTGATATTTTAGATTTGTCCGTTTTTGTAAATGGCGTTCCCATCGCTAATGGTGGTTTGGGAGAGCAAATTCCTATTGAGGAAGAGGTGAAATCTTTATATATCCGATTCTTGACAACTGAAGCGATGACTTCAGATAAAATGGATCGTGGAGGAAAAAATTTGACGATTAATCATTTTTCGAAAAAGTACCAATTGGGAATCACGGATATATTTTTATATAAAAAAGGGGGAGAAGCACATCGCGTAGTGCCTCCGCGTATCGTCAACGGTAGCCTCAAAGCGAGTTCAACTTTAGCACCGACAACAGCTTACGATGCGGCACTTCTATTTGATGCGCGCAAAGAATTTGCTTGGGTAGAAGGTGCGCCGACGGATGGCAAAGGAGAGAAAATTGTCTTTGAACTCGCCGAAGAAATTACCATTACGGGGCTCAAAATTTGGAATGGCTACCAACGTTCGGCGGGTCATTATCAAAAAAATACTCGGGTTAAAGTGTTTAATTTTGGTGCAAATTCACCGGCGAGTAAGAGTTATTCTTTTAACTTACGAGATTCTCCAGCCGGTCAGCAAATTCCCTTCGGTGTTCGATTGACAGGGAAGCGTTTTCAACTAGAAGCTACCGAGGTTTTTCCAGGAACAGCTTATCAAGATATGGCAATTAGCGAATTGCTTTTTTTCAACGAAAAAGAACCATTGATTGTTCGTTCAAATTTTGCGCAAGCTAGTCAACAAAAATATCGGGAAGAAGCACAAGGTACATTTTTAGCGCCGCTGCTGGATAGTCGAATTTATAATTTAGAAGTAGACGCAGATACAGAATCGGAGCGTTCCCTAATTTTACGCTCGGATGGTACATTCGTTAATTATGCTTACGCCTACAATTCAGAAAGTAATGATGAAGTCAAAACGATTTCGGATGGCAACTGGGAAATCTTAAGTGCTACGCCCAACGAAGTAAAACTAAAACTCTTCGGCAAATTTTTTGACTATACGAACATGGAAGCTTATTACAAAGGTGCAGCGGCAAACAAAATGACCCGCATTTTCAAAGATGTCGTTACCATTAAAGACGGTGTGATTCGAGGCGAAAAATTTGTTGATGTACTTTACCTCCAATAAGCGGCAACATCTAGTTTTTTTACTGAGCCTCGTTGCCGGATTCCTCGCATTCTATTTTCGTTGGAAAGCTTTGGGGCAAACGGAATATGTGAATGGCTGGGATGGTTATTTCTACCTGATTCAACTACGAGCTTGGATAGAAACGGGAGCCATGCATTCTCCCGATGCTTCGCTGATCTATCCTTTCATGGGAAGTCTATATCTTTTTATTGAGGATTATGTCCTAGCTTACAAAATGACGGCGGCTATCTTGTCGAGTGCTTTTGTATTACTAATTTTTGCGGTAGCACGACGCTGGGGCGCAAGTTTTTACTTGGCTGGACTACTAGCGAGTATTAGTTTGTTTAGTCCACAACTCACTTATTTTGCTGCCCAATATCCTAAGAATTTACTTGGGATGACTTTGCTGCTTGGCTTTTTTTGGAGCGTAGGGCATCAGTGGAAAATCTTACCTTTACTGTTTTTATTACTCAACTATTTTGGACACCGCTTAAGTTTTGGCTTGGCTCTTATTTTTATAATCGTTTACTTTTTATCGCAGCGTTTTACTTGGCGACAATTAGCTTGGGCAAGTTTTGTGCTGTTGTGCATCGTATCTTTAGGCTTACTTTTACCTGGTTTGTTGCATTGGACAGACTTCGAACGCTTAGAAGGTTTGTTGTCGAAAATGCCTCACTTTTCGCCGTATAGCTTTGTGCAGGAATTTGGAAAAGAACGCTTAACGATGCTTTGGGGAATGGAAATAGGAATGAGTTGTGTGGTCTTTTTTGGTGCACTATTTTTTCTTTTTCAGAAAAAAAAAGATGCGCGTTTTTTAGGACTTTTGGCTATCTGTACGTTCTTAGTCTTTCCTTTTTTTAAATGGTCTTTAACGAGTTTTTCTTATCGCTTTTTTCTAGTTTTTGTTTTATTAGCTCCTTGCTTAAGTATATTTTATTTTCCGCAAGGAAAACGTTGGAACAAAGTTTATGGAATGCTGATCTTAATTTTAGTAGGAATGAGTGGATATAGTTACCAAGCTTATCAGCCTCAGCTGCATGATCCCCACTATAAGCGTTACGCTGGAATTACTAAAAAAGCAATGGAAGTATTAGAAAAAGGGCAGACTGAATTAGTGATTGCGCATCCTGCCTTGGCGGAGTTTTTTACCTTTACGACTCAAATTGATGCGATGCCTTGGTTGCCAGAATATGAAATTGCAGATCGTAAACTTTGGCGAATTGCGGCGGGTGTAAGAGCACCATTGTTGGCGTATTATCTTACCGAGGAAGAAAAAACTAGCACCTTTCGCCTAGCACTTCGCTACTATTTAATTAGAGAAGCTACTTGGCAAAAGATGTTAGCGACCATTAAGGAGGAAGACCTGGCATCTTACCAGGAATTATCTGGTTGGAAAAATCCGAATCGGATTCGACCAAGTTTCTTATTGCGTAAAAAGCAATAGGGGTGGGTGTAGTTCCCCTACGCTTTCTACTTCGTCAGTATTAATTTCTTAGTTGTAAATTGATCTCGTCCTTTGATCTGAACGAAGTATATTCCTCGTGGCAATGTCCCCAAATCTAAATTCACTTCTTGATTACCTTGCGTTTGAGAAGTATGGTTTTTTTGTAAATATAATTTGCCTTGAGCATCCCATATTTCAATCTGAATAGGAGTAGCAAGGTCTAATTGATACGTCAAGCGAACTTGATCACGAGCAGGATTTGGTGCGACTTCAAATTGGAATACCTCGTTGCTTTTTGGGGTAAAGATGCTGACGGGATTAAAACCAGCAAGATTGAAGACTACTAAGCCTTGGTAATTAACGGACATCCAAGCCGTACCATCACTGCTCGCAAAAACTCGTTTGACCACGTTCGATTCGTAGAAAGGGCCGTTATTCTCATTGTAATTTTTCCATTCGTTACCGTCATAAGTGGTAAGCCCAGAGCCTGTTCCGAGATAAAGTCTATCGTCAGAATCACTCGTAATGCTGTAAATTTGATCAGACTCCATACTTGTATTAGTCGTGCTAAATTGTTTCCATTCACTTCCATCAAAACGAAATAAACCTTCATTCCAAGTAGCCATCCAAAGTTGATTATTTTCATCTGCATACATGCCATTAGATAAGTTAGCCGTTGGCATAATTTGATTTAAATCAATGCTCGTCCACGTTTCTTGTGCTACACGGTATAATATTTTTTCTTGACTATAAGCCCAAACGACGTTGTCTTGGTCAATAACTAAGTCTTGGATATTTTCTGCTGTTAGCAATAAAGAATTACTCGCATTGAATTGTTGCCATGCATTGTCTTGGAATCTGAACATACCATCTTGACCCGCAGCAATCCAAAGCGCTCCGTTGGGAGCAACAGCTAATTTTTGAACGATACTAAATGCCGCGTTGTTGTTGTCTGTATGATAGCGGGTCCAATTGCCGTTGGTGTACTCGAACAAACCTTTTGGTGTTCCTACGTAAACTTGATCTGCGTTGCCCGTAGCAAGACCGGTGATTTGTAAAAAAGGATCTTCTGCCCGTAGAACGTCGGTATTGAGTTCTGCCCAGGTGCCATCTTGATAAGTCGTAATATGGTTGCGATGATTAGCGATATATATTGTTCCATCCGAAGCTTCCGCAAAATGTCTGATCTCGTTGGATTGTATCGGAAAGGCACCGATACTAATTTCAGAAAAAGTTGTTGGTGTTTTTTTCGATACATAAATTCCTGCCGTCAACCAAGAGTTGTCATCTTGGTCATAAAAGAAATGATCAATCGGTCGATTAATTTCGCTGAGCTGCACATTATCCTGTAAAGTCCAAACTTCGTCAATCAGGTGATAAATAGCGGATTCTGTATAAAGCATCATCGTTCCGTCGGGCGCTTGATGGATTCCTTTGAAATCGGTATCGGGTTGACTTGGACTCCACTGTGCTGGATTGGTAGCTAAGTATTCTGTCCAGTTCGTTCCGTCAAAGCGACCAATTGCATTATTGTAGTTGGTCCACCAAAGATTGCCCGTTACATCGGTATAGAGTTGTGCGCCATCGTAAGCGAAAAGATTGGTTCCTTCGCTCAGATTCGTCCAAGTATTTCCATCGAATTGAAAATTTTCTAAACTAGCAACGGTAACCAAATTGTTCTCATCAATTTGAATTGACCAAATAGCGGCCAGCGAAGTATTACCCGCAATGGTACTTTGATCATATAAATTCCAATAAATACCGTCGAAGCGAAATAAGCCTTTTGTCGTACCAATCCATTTCACATCGTTGTGATCAATCTCAAGACTTAGCAACTGATCTCCTTCGTCCCACATCTCAGGAGGAATACTGCTAAGGTCGGTAAACCCGCTAGGACCAACTCTAGCAATGACACCATCGTAAGTACCAATCCAAGAATTCTTTTGATCATCAAGTGTAATGCTTTGAATATGTCGCGTCGGCAAAGCAGTATTATCGACGGTCCAATGTATTTTTTCGAAAGTATATTTATTCATTTTGACCAAGCCATTGCTGGTGGTAAGGAGTAATTCCTCCTCCGTCTCCACAAAGTCGGTAACTGCTTCTTGACTTGGGTAGCTTAGCCACTTATCTTGAGCAACACTCCACACAGCGCAGGTAAGAAAGAATAGGAGGCTTAGGCTTAACTTTTTCATATGTTCTGTAGATTTAGCAATTTGATCTAGTAATTCGAATAATTGTTGATCGCTTTCTGTTTCAAAAGTATTGATCTTCTGTCGATCAATCAAATTAAGATTTAGCTATAAATAAGCTTTTAAAAATGTGTTTTTTTTAGTAAATTATTGTTTTTTAATTGTTTATGGTTAATTTAATAAGGTTTTAAAAAATATTTTTGTGAAAAAACCATCCTCAGATTTATTTGATTTAGTCCATTTATTGACAAAATCAGAGAAGCGTTATTTAAAAGTACAGGCACAAGGAGAAAATAAGCAACATATGTATTTATTAGAACTGTTACTTCAACAGGATAAATATGACGAAGCTATCCTTAAAGGTGTTTATTCGCAAGAAACTAAGGATCGCCATTTTGCGGCTAGCAAGCAGTATTTGTATGAATATATCTTGAAGCATTTATACCACTTGGGCGGAGAAGATAAGCAGAGTCAAGTTAAGCAAGGAATTGCGGCGGTAGAGTTGCTGTATAAAAAAGGTTTATTTCAACAATGCCATAAGCAGTTGCTAAAATGGAAAAAAAAGGCTTACGCTATTGAGCAGTACGAGCAATTGATCGTATTATTAAAAACGGAAAAGGCATTACTCAGTACTTCTTTTGGACAACATTTGGCACCAACTTCGGGCAAAAGGATTTTTGAAGAAGAGCAAAATTGCTTGGCGCAACTTGCAAATATCAATAAGTATTGGCTATTAAATAACGAGATTTTTGAATTGCAAAAACGCTTTCAAAAAATTGAAGCAAAAGATCAAGTTGCCCGTATTCAGGAAATTGAGCAAAATGAGCAATTGAATGATCTTGCACAGGCGACGACGCTGCTAAGTAAAATGTATTTTTTTCGAGCCAATGCAACTTTTCAATTTACTCTCGGTCATCCCGAACGCGCTTACACTTTCAATGAACAGTTTTTGAGCTTTTTGGAATCCGACGAAACTTTTCTGCGAAGACTACCAAATTCGTACTTGAGTACTTTAAATAATCTATTAATTGATAGCTTAGTACTCAAGAAGAAGCAAGCCTTAACGGATGGCATTCAGAAATTACGGAGTCTACCAAAATTGGAAGCTTTTAAAGCGGTGAAAAATATTGAGGCGCAAGTTTTTCAACAAGGGTATATGCTGGAAATCAACTATTGCTTATCGGAAGGTGATTTTGCGAAAGGCGTCGCATTACTTCCCGCGCTAGAACAAGGGTTGAAAAAGTATAAGAAACAAATTCAGCGGCACAATCAAATTAGCTTCTATTATCTCGCAGCGTATATTCTCTTTAGAGAAAAAGCTTACGCAAAAGCTTTGCCTTGGCTTAATTTAATTCTAAAAGAAAAGAAAGAAGATGTCGTTACCGAAATTTTTCAATTTAGTCGTGTCTTGAACTTACTCCTGCATTTTGAATTAGAAAACTATACCCTTTTAAATTCTTTAATTCCCTCTACGCGTCGATATTTGCGCACCCGCCGGACAATCTACGCGGTTGAAAAATTACTATTTCGGTTTTTGCAAAAAGCAATGAGCATTGCCTCTTCTCGGGAACTACCAGCTTTGATCGAACAATTTAAAAATGACATACACACTGCCGAACTACAAAAAAAAGAAGCCCGTGTTTTTAATTATATCGACTTACTTGCCTGGCTCAAAGAACGTGGCTGATGAGGAATAATAGCAAAGACTTAGGAGTTCTAAATGCCCGAAGATTATCCAATCTAGTCATAGATTTGGCGACTAGTCTTAGTTTTGTTATCTTTATTGTCGATTTTAGGAAATTAAACTTACAAATTAGTTAAAGCTTTGAAAAATGAAAATATTAACGGTTTTGTTATGCTTGAGTATGTCTTTGGGCGTATTTGGTCAATCAGATAGTACGTTACAGCAATTTATGGAAACGAATTATGAAGGCGGTTATCCTGCCTTTATAAAGCAAATTTATCGGACGATTAGGTATCCCGAAAAAGCAATGGACGCAGCGCGGATCGGGAAAGTTTTAGCAAAAGTATATTTAACATCAGATGGAGAAATCGAGAAAATTACTTTTTTAAACCGCTTAGCATATGACATTGATCGTGCTGTACAGGAATCTATTTTAACGACTAAGAAGTCTTGGAAAAAAGGAGGAAAAGCAAGATCATTTATTTTAAGGGTAGCGTTTCGTATCGAAGGAGGACCGGAGATTAGCGGTGATGTTAACGTGACTGGCGCTGGCGCTGGTAGAAGGATAACTTCCAGCCGAGACTTAACGAAGAAATTCAACAAGTATTTAAAAAAAGAAAAATACAAGAAGGCAAAAAAAGTACTCGATGAATTATTGCGTCGACATCCCGAAGAAAAAGGATATCATGATTTCAAAACTTTACTGAAAAATAAAAAATTAAAACTTGTCAATACAATTATTTCGAAACATAGGATATTCTTTACTGGCACTGCTTGCCTTAATTTTATCTGCTCAGATCTCTATCCCTCTGGGCGTAGGAACTGTACCGATTTCGGCACAGACGTTAGCCGTATTACTTATTGGGTATACGCTCGGTGCTAAACGAGGCAGTTTAGTCGTCATTGCTTATCTAATTTTAGGTGCACTTGATTTTCCCGTTTTTGCAGAAGGGAAATTTGGTCTGGAAGTTTTTAAAAAGGGTAGTGGTGGTTTCTTGTATGGCTTTGTACTTGGTGCAGGTTTAGTTGGTTCACTTGGAACCATGGTTTGGAAAAGAAGTTTTGGAAGAAGTTTGCTCGCCATGACCTTGGGAACCGTTGTGATTGTGGCTTGTGGTTTAGCACAACTCACTTACCTCTATGATTGGGAACGGGCTTTGGCATATGGTCTTTATCCCTTCATTCCAGGAGCAATTATAAAAATTATTTTAGGTGCTGCCGTCTTACCTTTGTATTATCGCTTTGTGGCTAAGAGCTAACTGATTATCAGTAAGGTATGCCTGTTGACTTCTTCTGAAAAAAAGTAAAAAGCGTAGGACATTGTTGAGATGAAGACATATTTTTACGAACTAAACTTGTGCGAGACCAAAAAAACACATAGTTTTGCATTACACTTAATCAAGATAAATAAAAATGAATTTTAATCAATTACATCATCATCATTTTCATAACTACGCTCAGGCGAGGTGAAATTGAGGTATGTAACTAGCACATAAAAAAATTAACCCGACTGAGTAAATCAGTTGGGTTTTTTTATTGCCTCTCCCTGCGGTTTACTCAGTCAACGAATTCAAAAAAGGACATGAGTAAATTAAAAATAGCCATCCAAAAAAGTGGTCGACTTCACAACGATTCCCTAAAATTGCTAAAAGATTGTGGCATTAAAATTAACAACGGGAAGGATCAATTAAAAGTAACCGTACCGAATTTCCCTTTGGAGTTATTGTATCTCCGAAATTCTGATATTCCTCAATACCTCGAAGATGGTGTCGCAGACATTGCGATCGTCGGAGAGAATCTACTCCTCGAAAAACAAAAAAAAGTCAAGGTGACGGCAAAACTAGGCTTTTCAAAATGCCGCGTTTCACTCGCCGTTCCTAAGTCCGTGGGAATAGATGATTTGTCTTATTTCGAAGGCAAACGGATCGCTACTTCCTATCCGAATACCTTACGCCAGTTTTTACAACAAGAAAATATTCAAGCAGATATTCACGTCATTTCTGGCTCGGTCGAGATTGCTCCAAATATTGGTTTGGCTGCTGGGATTTGTGATATCGTGAGCACAGGAAGTACACTATTCAAAAATGGATTACGAGAAACGCAGGTCATTTTACACTCGGAAGCGGTACTGGCACAGTCGCTTAAACTTGATGCTGCGCAAGAAGCTATTTTGTCTCAACTGCTTTTTAGAATCCAAACGGTATTGCGCGCTAAAAATTCAAAATACGTTTTGATGAATGTTCCCAATGACAAGATTAAGGAAGTAAGTGCTTTGCTACCGGTCTTGCGGAGTCCTACGATTTTGCCGCTCGCAGAAAAAGGATGGAGTTCGCTCCATTCCGTAATCGAAGAAGATAAATTTTGGAAAGTAATTGATCAATTAAAAACAGCAGGAGCAGAAGGTATTCTCATCGTTCCTATTGACAAAATGGTTTTATAATGAAAGTATATAATAATCCTTCCCGCTCAACTTGGGCTGATTTGAGTAAACGAGCAACGTTGACGAAGCTAAGTCTTGATGAAAAAGTAAATGAAATTTTAGCGCGAGTAAAACGAGACGGAGATCAAGCACTATTTGCTTTTACTAAACAATTTGATCAAGTTGAATTAGACGAACTAGCAGTGTCTGCGTCAAAAATTGCTGCCGCTAGTATTTTAGTAGAAACGGCATTAAGAAAAGCAATTGATTTGGCGAAGCAGAATATAGAAAAATTTCACACAGCACAAAAAGAAGAACCAGCAATTGTCGAAACCATGCCTGGCGTTTCTTGTTGGCGAAAAAGTGTCGGAATTGAAAAAGTAGGCTTGTACATTCCTGGCGGTTCCGCACCTTTGTTTTCAACGATTTTGATGTTGGGAATTCCCGCCAAATTAGCGGGTTGTAAAGAAATTATTTTATGTACGCCACCTAATCGTAGTGGGACCATTCATCCTGCAATTTTATATACGGCACAACTCATCGGCATTACGAAAATTTATCAAGTCGGTGGGGCGCAAGCAATTGCGGCGATGGCTTACGGCACAGAAACAATTCCACAAGTATATAAAATTTTTGGCCCGGGAAATCAGTTTGTCACCAAAGCAAAAGAGTTAGTTCAAAGCGAAGGCATAGCAATTGATATGCCCGCTGGACCAAGTGAAGTTTTAGTAATTGCCGACGAAACGAGCCAAGCAGAGTTTGTAGCTGCGGACTTACTCTCTCAAGCAGAGCACGGTTCGGATAGCCAAGTGATTTTGTTGTCCAATAAGATCGTGATCCTCGATGCAATTTTAGCTGAACTCGCGGTACAAGTTGAACGCTTACCTCGTAAAGTAATCGCGAAAGCTGCTTTAGAAAATAGCCGTGCAATTTGCTTTGATCAACTGGAAGATTGTATCGCTTTTAGCAATGAATACGCACCAGAGCATTTAATTGTTGCTTCCGAAGATGCAGCGCTATACGTCGATCAAATTATCAACGCTGGCTCCGTTTTCTTGGGAAACTATAGTTGTGAAAGTGCCGGCGATTACGCGAGTGGCACGAACCATACGCTACCTACCAATGGTCACGCCAAAGCGTACAGCGGTGTTTCTCTGGATAGCTTTGTCCGTAAAATCACTTTTCAAAAAATCACTTCCGCTGGTCTTCAACAAATCGGTCCAGCCATTGAAGAGATGGCCGCAGCAGAAGAATTATGGGCACACAAACAAGCAGTAACGCTGCGTCTAAAATCTTAAGCAATGTTTAATGTAGAAACTTTAGTAAGACCTAATATCCAAAACTTGCAACCGTATTCAAGTGCTAGATCAGAATACGAAGGAACCGCTGAGGTTTTTCTGGATGCGAACGAAAATCCTTTTGGTTTTTTAAATCGGTATCCTGATCCGCAACAGCAGGCGCTGAAAAATAAATTAGTAACGATGAAAGGGCTGAACAGCAATTCTATTTTCATTGGTAATGGTAGCGATGAAGTAGTAGACTTGGCCTTTCGGATTTTTTGTGAACCAGGAAAGGATAAGGCATTGTGCTTTTCGCCAACGTATGGTATGTACGCTGTATCGGCTGCTATTCAGGGAGTGACCTTAATGGATTTGCCGTTGCGGACAGATTTTCAAATTGATACGACGAAACTCAAGCCTTATTTAGACGATAAACAACTCAAGTTAATCTTTATCTGTTCCCCAAATAATCCGACGGGCAATACCATTAATCAGGAGGATATTATACAAATATTGACACAGTTTTCAGGAATCGTACTGCTCGACGAAGCTTATATTGATTTTAGCACAGATCGTTCTTGGTTAAGTGTTTTATCGCAATATCCAAATTTAATTATCAGTCAGACGCTGAGTAAAGCCTGGGGATTAGCAGGTGCAAGAATAGGTATCGCTTACGCAGACGAATCTATTATTCGCATTTTTAATCGAGTAAAGCCGCCTTACAATGTAAGTACACCTAATCAACTTGCGGCGCTGAAAGTTTTAGAAAATGAAACCAGTTTTATTAAACAAAAAGAAATTATTTTAAAAGAAAAAGCAAAACTGCAGACGGTGTTAAACGACTTAGCCATCGTAGATCGAGTTTATCCTTCGAATACTAATTTTTTGTTAGTAGCATTTGCAGATGCTAAGGCTTGTTATGAAGCACTAAAAGCAAAAGGGATAATTACGAGAAATCGTCATCGCCTAGTAGCAAATTGCCTGCGGATTACCATTGGTACACCCGCAGAAAACGAAAAGTTATTGACTACTTTGTTGGAACAACAAGAAGATTTGTTGAAAAATTAAAATTAGAGAAATGAAAAAAATACTATTTATCGACCGAGATGGAACGCTCGTAGTGGAACCGCCGATTGATTATCAACTGGATAGTTTGGAGAAGTTGGTTTTTTATCCAGGCGTTTTTCAAGCTTTGGCAAAGATTGTGAAAGAATTAGATTTTGAACTAGTAATGATTACAAATCAAGATGGCTTAGGAACAAAAGCTTTTCCCGAAGATACCTTCTGGCCTGCACATAAAAAAATGATAGAAGCTTTCGCTAACGAAGGAATCACTTTCTTGGAAGTTTTAATTGATCGAAGTTTGCCAGCAGATAATGCACCTACGCGTAAGCCGGGTACAGGTTTATTACAAAAGTATATTTACGGGAATTATGATTTAGCTAATTCTTATGTAATTGGCGATCGTATTTCTGATCTGCAACTGGCAATTAATTTGGGCGCTCAAGGAATCCTAATTGGAGAAAACTCTAGAGAGGAAGCGATACTAAGTACACCATCTTGGGAAACGATTTATCAATACCTAAAAGAGAAACCTAGAAAGGTTAGTTTAGAAAGGAATACAAAAGAAACTCAAATTGCGCTTACCCTGAATTTGGATGGCTCTGGGAAAGCAGATATTAGTACGGGTTTAGGTTTTTTTGATCATATGTTGACACAAATTGCAAAGCACGGGAATGTTGATTTATCTATTCAAGCTCAAGGAGACTTAGAAGTTGATGAACACCACACAATTGAAGATGTTGGTATTATTTTGGGGGAAGCGTTTGCCGCTGCGCTTGGGGCTAAAAAGGCGATTGAACGCTATGGTTTTTTATTACCAATGGATGATTGTTTGGCGCAAGTGTAAATTGATTTTGGAGGTCGGGCATGGATCGTTTGGGAAGCTAATTTTCAACGAGAAAAAATTGGGGATATGCCAACGGAAATGTTTGCTCATTTCTTTAAATCTTTCTGTGATGCCGCGAAGTGTAATTTAAATATTAAAGTCGAAGGCATGAACGAACACCACAAGATCGAATCTATCTTTAAAGCTTTTGCCAAAGCTATGCGCAACGCAGTGCAGCGTACAACTAATTATTCTATTCCTAGTACAAAAGGTGTCTTATGATCGCGATTATTAAATACAATGCAGGAAACATTGCTTCGGTTCAAAACGCTTTAAATCGGCTAGGTGCAACGAGTGAAATTACCGATGATCCTGCAACAATTTTACGTGCGGATAAAGTAATCTTTCCAGGAGTAGGGGAGGCAAGTTCTGCGATGGCGTACCTTCGTGCCCAAAGAATTGACGAAACTATTCGCAAGATTGAAAAGCCAATGCTTGGCATTTGCTTAGGCTTACAATTGATGTGTACGTCAAGCGAAGAAGGAAATACGGCTTGTCTTGACATTTTCGATGCGAGGGTGAAAATTTTTCCACCGAAAGATAAAGTGCCACATATGGGATGGAATAATTTTTCTGTGCTTCAAGCTAATCCGCTTTTGAATGGCATCGAGTTGGAAGATAACCTCTACTACGTCCATCGCTACTTTGCTAGCTTGAGTAAGGAGACGATTGCTCGTTGCGATTATATTCAAACATTCAGTAGTGTCCTACAAAAAGATAATTTCTATGCGACGCAATTTCACCCAGAAAAATCTGCAGAAACTGGCGCGCGAATTTTACAAAATTTTTTAAACTTATGAAAATAATACCAGCGATTGATATTCTTGACGGAAAATGTGTTCGCCTAACGGAAGGAGATTACGCAACCCAGAAGATTTACTATACCCAGCCTATTGAATTTGCAAAACAATTGGAAGATCACGGAATTGAATATTTGCACGTTGTTGATTTGGATGGTGCAAAATCAAAGCACATTGTCAATTATCCTACGTTAACTGAGCTTTGTACGAAGACTAATTTAAAGGTTGATTTTGGTGGTGGTATTAAAACCGATCAAGATATTAAGATCGCTTTTGATTGTGGTGCGAGTCAAGTTACAGCGGGTAGTATTGCAGTGAAAGAACCAACTATGTTCTTAGCTTGGTTAGCGCGCTATGGCAGTGATAAAATTATTTTAGGGGCAGATTGTAAAGCGGGAAGAATATATACGAATGGTTGGTTGGAAAGTTCTGAGCTATCCATATTTGATTTTATTAAAACCTACGAGGTACAAGGTGTGACTCAAGTTATTTGTACAGATATTTCGAAAGATGGAAATTTACAAGGACCGGCTCATGAATTGTATGCGGAGATTTTGCGAACGACGCAAGTGCAAGTAATCGCGAGTGGCGGGGTGACTAGTTTGGAAGATTTGCAGCGATTGAAAAGTATAGGTTGTGCGGGAGCAATTATTGGGAAAGCGCTATACGAAGGTAAAATAAGTTTACAAGATTTGGTTGGGTTAAACATTTAGAAACAAAAAATTATGTTGAAAAAGAGAATTATTCCGTGCTTAGATATCAAGAATGGTCGAACGGTAAAAGGTGTAAATTTTGTTGGGTTAAGGGATGCGGGAGATCCAATTGATCTAGCGAAGCGCTATGTAAGGGAAGGAGCGGACGAACTCGTTTTTCTAGATATTACCGCAACGATTGAGCAGCGAAAAACCTTAATTGCATTAGTGAAACGGATTGCTGCAACCATCAATATTCCTTTTACAGTAGGTGGTGGCATTCAGTCGGTCGAGCAAGTTGCGGCACTCATTACTGCGGGGGCGGATAAAGTGAGTATTAATTCGGCAGCGGTAAAAAGACCAGCCTTGATTCAAGAAATTGCCGGTCGTTTTGGAAGTCAGTGTGTGGTCGTGGCGATTGACACGAAGTTGGTTGGAGAAAAATGGGAAGTGTTTGTACGAGGTGGACGGCAAGCAACGGGACTCGAAACAACGGCGTGGGCGAAAACCGTTGCAGCTTTAGGTGCGGGTGAAATCTTATTGACATCGATGAATCAAGATGGGACTAAAGCGGGTTTTGCTTTGGAGGTTACACAGCAAGTTAGCGAAGCAGTCAATATTCCTGTGATTGCTTCTGGCGGAGCAGGGAAATCGGCTCACTTTAAAGTTTTATTTCAAAAAACGGGAGCTAGTGCAGGTTTAGCAGCGAGTATTTTTCACGACGAAGAAGTCGCGATTCCAACGTTAAAAAATTATTTGAAAGAAGAAAAAATTGCAATCAGATGAAAATAAATTTTGAAAAAGGAAATGGTCTCGTACCGGTGATCATTCAGGAAGCCTTGAGCTTGGAAGTGTTAATGCTAGGTTATATGAACGCAGCCGCTTACGAACAAACGCTAGAAACTGGTAAAGTTTGTTTTTTTAGTCGGAGCAAAAATCGCTTGTGGACAAAAGGGGAAACTTCGGGCAATTATTTGTGGGTTAAAAAGATTAGCTTAGACTGTGATCAAGATACTTTACTGATTCAAGTCAAAGCTGCGGGACCTACTTGTCATACTGGGGCAAAAAATTGTTTTGGAACGGCAACGGATAAAGGGTTTTTGTATGAATTGGAACGAACCATTCAGGAGCGAATTGACGAAGGAACCCCAAATTCGTATACTGCTCAATTGTACCAAAGTGGAATTAACAAAGTAGCGCAGAAAGTAGGGGAGGAAGCGATAGAATTAGTAATTGAAGCCAAAGACAATAATGACGATTTATTTAAAAATGAAGCCGCAGATTTGTTGTATCATTTTTTAATTTTATTGAAGGCGAAAGGAATGGAACTCGAAACGGTGGAAGCGGTATTAGCTGCTCGGGCGAAGCAAAAAAGTTAGTTTTCTACAAAAAATTAAGATGATTTGAGCTTAGCCTTCATGACACTACGAATACTTTTTCGTTGAATTTTACTTTCTACCCAAGGCATTAAATCTAAGTATAAGATAGCCCGTTGCGTATTCGTATTCTTGGCGAGTTGGTGTAATTCTTGGCGAAAAGTTACGAATAGTTTTTGGTGTCCAATATTTCGATGCTTAATTAATTTTTTCAAAAAGGCTAAGGTACGTTTTTGTACTTCGTTGAGTTCTTTCATCTTATCTAGAAATCGGATTGTGGTAGGCACTAAGTAATCAAGTAACTCAAAATTTGCCTTTTCATAGTGGGCAATCAATTGCAAAAGTCGCGCGTAGCTTTGCAAATCTTCTCGCAATTGACCCACTTCCATATTGATGATAGCATTGATGTAATCCAACATGGTATCGTAATCTTCATTACCAAAATATTGGAAGGCTATTTTATAATAAAAAACTAAAATTCGGTGTGGATCAAGGTGGTTTTTGTACTGTTCTATTTTTTCTAAAATACTTGGAACGTAAGCAATGCCTTCTTTAAAGCTAGCTTCTAAATAATGCTTGTTGAGCTTAGCTGTAGAAAAATAGAGGAAATAAATAATGTGCGAAATCATTTTTAATTCTTCTCCAAATTTGGTTTCGAATTGCTGCAGTCGTTGTAAATTACGTTTGAATTCAGGAAGTCTAGCAAGGTTGAATAAGCAAGTCAAACAATAATGCTCTCCTCGTAGATAAAGATCGGGCTCCTCCTTTTTCATGCTGGGATTCTTTTCGAAAATCGCTACCCACTTCTGGGCATCACTGAGGCATTTTTCAAAATCAAGTAAGGTATAATAATACCAAACGTAGCATTGATGTAAGTACACTTTTTCAAAAAAAGTTAGGCCTTCTAGTTTGATTTTCCGGAGTCGCTTGCGAAATAATTCTTTTACAATAAAAATATCTCGATCATTTTTCACGTGTCCATACTGGATATAAAAACCGTGAATTTCAATTTTTAAGTTACTGAGTTTCGTTGAATTTTGAATGACCTTACTCCTCGTTTCAGAGGCTTCAATTAAAGATTCAACTTTATTTTTTGTTTGCCGACTCCGCGTAATGTGGCGTTCTTCGATAACTTTTTGAAATTCTAGAATTTCTAGTAAGAGTAAATCTTGATGGTTTTCTTTCGCAATTTGGCGAATGCGTTCAAGGATTTTTAAACTCTGAATATATAACCCTTTTCCGTACAGAATTCGCGCAAAATCAAACTGCTCTCGAATTTGAATATCTACATTTTTTTGGATGTGAATGAGTCGGAGACTGATTAAAATTTGTTTGTATAAATGTCGTTTTAAATTGGCCAATTGAGCCTTTTGAATGGTCGGTATTTTTTTGAGAATTAAAACTTCTTCCCACCGATTTAATTTATCTATCACATTAAAAAGCTGCACAAACT
>JBGCFY010000302.1:0-13228 GCA_045110315.1 Saprospiraceae bacterium | reverse complement strand
ATACTGCTAGGCAAAGTATCTAAAGCATTCAACAAATCAACACTAAAATCAATAAGCCTATCTTGCAAGTCAAATTTCTGCATAATTTTTAATTTTATACGAGTTAAATATTAAAAAATCAATATTTCCCCTCTCTATTCTACGGGATGAATATTTGATGCGTTTAACCTAAAATCAGTCGCTTAGAATGGTTCTTTTGTTATATTTTGCTTAAGCGAAACTTGCTAAAAGTACTCCTTAGGATCTACATTTTTTCCATCCTTCATCACTTCGTAGTGCAAGTGCGGCGCCGTTGATGCCCCCGTATTTCCTGACCAACCAATCAACTCACCTTGCTTAACTTTTTGGCCTGTTTTTACCTTGAAATCGGACAAATGAGCGTACAGCGATTGGTATTGATTATCGTGCTTAATAATGATGTGTTTCCCGTAGCCTGCTCGGTGCGTATTGATGGCAACGATGACACCCGCTGAGGTAGCAACGATGGGCGTACCGACTGGAACGATTAAATCAACGCCTTTGTGCATTTTCTTTTTGCCAAAAATGGGGTGAAAATGCATACCAAAAGTACTGGCTAATTTAAATTGCTTAGTGGTGGGAGCGATACTCGGTGGCTCTTGTTGTAATGCCCAGCTATAGGTAAAAACGCCAAGCATTAAGAGTAACATTAAAAGCGAAATTTTTTTCATAGTTATTTTTTTTTGGTGAACAAGGTTAATGGTATGTTGCTGAATAGTTAGCATACTATTTGCCCCGAAAGTTTGATCAAGCTGGGTACGGGCTTCCTCAAAAGAAAGCCCACGATTCATTTCCGCTTCGACTACACAACAGGCATGGTCTAGCAATTCCGCTTGGAGCGGTTGATAACTTAACCCTTCTTTTTCTAATTGCACGGCGATCTGCTGAATTTGCTCGTTTGATAATGCGGTCATAGTATACTCAGGATTAAGAATTTTTGGTTTACTACACGGTACATTATTTATTGGACTGTGTATTTAGATCAGGGTCGAGTAATAACTGTAAGGTTTTGACAAAGTCGAAAAACTCATTGACTTTATCCGTCGTCGCCTTTTTCCCTTTGGGCGTCAGTAGATAATACTTGCGTACTCTTTTGCCAATGCTGACTTTTTCAGAAGTGACCAAACCATCCGCCTCCAACTTATGGAGCGTAGGGTAGAGTGCCCCTTCCGTTAATTGGATTTTATCTGCGGTAAGCAATTTAACTTGCTGGGTGATTTCGTAACCGTACATCTTCCCTTGGTTGGCCAAAAGTTTCAGGAGAATTGTTTTTAGGGTTCCTTTGAGTAGTTCTGTTGAATACATAAGTCAAATATACATAAGATTCTTAAGTGTTTACATTTTCTTCAGATTTTAACAAAAAAAAAGAGGCTAACTCTGATCGAGCTAGCCCCATGACAACCTTCTTTGTACTATATTAAAAAAGAATCTTTAGTGTACGGGTTTAATCAATCTCTGACTACATTGACTTTATGCATGGCAGATCGCCATTTATGATCAACGGAGTGAATACTGATGAAATAAGTGCCACTGGGAATATCTTTGGTGCTCAGTTTAAAGGCATTGCTACCTTGAGGTGCATTTTCAATATTGAAAGTTTGGATGGTTTGTCCCAACAAATCTGTCATCGTTAGGATAATATCAGATTGATCTTCCTTTAAAAATTCAATGTGTAGAAAATCATTTTGACGAACGGGGTTAGGGTAGACGTTACTAATCGTATTCGGTGCGTAACAATTGCTCCATTCCGCAGAGACAATATCAGAAAAACTAAACTGACCATCCAAGTCAATCTGCTTAAGTCGATAATAGCTCTGCTGTTCCCCTCTCCATTCCGTATCTAAATAGTTGTAGTGCGTTTCAGCATTACTATTTCCTTGACCAGGAAACGCACTGAGTGTTTGAAATTTTTTGCCATCGTTGCTACGCTGTACTTCAAAAAACGCATTGTCTTTTTCTGAGGCAGTTGTCCATTTAATGTGCATCTCACAATCTTCTGATTGTACTTGAAATTTACTAAGTTCAACCGGTAAGAAATTAGCTGGCCGAAGATCGTAAGGAAGTTCATTTAAACCTGCTCCTTTTTCCGCTAAGGTATTGAGTGATCCACAGTAGCAAGTAGCTACACCTGGTGTAACAATCGCGACGATTCCTCGGTTAGGATCGCAGGGAGCATTAAAACTTCCCGTAAGTCTTTCCGTGGTATTGTTCATCATGTTTTGAGTAATCGTATCGGCGTGTATCGGAGTACCTTCAAGATCGTCTCCGGTACCGTTGGCACAGTAGAATTGTACGATAACAGGTTCTTCCGTTTGGTAGCCATCGTTGCTAATGTCTAGTTCGTAGTTATATCGAATAGGCGAATTAACGGTCGTATAATTGAGCGCGATAAACTGTACTTCAAAGTCTGGCTTCGTAATTTCTGTTGTAAGAATTTCAGCACCCGTGACAATCTTGAGACTAGGACAAACGCCCGTATCACAAGCTACCGCACCGACTTGAGAAGTACTTTTTATCTCAATCGATTCGTTGGTCTCACAAGTACTAATATCATTTGTAGTGACTTCGAAGGATAGGGTCATCGTTCCATTGAAATTATTTGGATGTTTAAATAAAATCGTTTCTTTTCCGTTGGTTGTTGTTGTACCAAGGTAGCTCGGACAAGTTGCGGTCAAGCAAGTAAATGATCCTGCGTAAGCAAGTCCCGTTGGTAAGACATAGCTTACGGTATCATAACTTGCTGTGCTCCCAGAGGAGACTACATAAGTGCTCGTTAATGTTTTTAGATCATCACAACTTTCAAAGTTAGCATCTGGCGAAAGGCTAGAACTAATATTCATAAAGTAAGGTGCTGTAATTCCATCAATGTCTAAAGGACTACTGAGAATCATTTCTCCATTCCCTTCTGCGGGACCACCACACGGTTGATCTCCTAAGGTTGTTACATTATAAACATCTCCCGAGTTCAAATCACAAGTGGACTGAAATTGCCAGCGTAGAATAATTTCATTTTGATTAACGTCAGTTGTTCCTAATAGTCCTTCTTGGTTTCCAAAGTTCGTAGGATCAATATCTGCTAAACTAATGCTCCATTTATTACTACCAGCATTACTACCGTTAATCATAGCTGCTTCTGCGGCAGCACCAAATGCACGTGGCGTATTAATGGCGTCAATTCCCTCGACTTCGATTGTTGCACTACCGCTCACGTAAGCTAAGCCTGCACCTCCAGAGGGAATGTTGATGTCTAAGGTCAGGTTTGAAATGTTACCGGGCTGCGCACTGACCACTTGCATTTCAACGGGAAACGGTACGCAATTGGTAATTTCGGTCATCCCCCAATCTCCGTTGGCAGGATTTGTTGGGTCTGTTGGTGTATCTGCTAAAAGGGTAATGGTTGAAGAAATTTGTGCTTCTTGTGGTAAAACGTAAACCTCGGTCGTTACACCACAACCAAAACGTTCCGTTGGAGTAGGGTAGTTTGTACAAGCCCATCCGTGCTGAATTGCTAAAGTATCGTTGGTACAAGAGGCATAAGTAGCATAAATTCTAACGTCTCGACAATCACCTTGGTTGAGCTGATCAATTTCTACGAAAGTTTTATTTACATCATAATGACTATAAGTGATGGCACTTTCTGTACCTGAACTAATATCGTATAAAGCTTCCACCTTTACTGCACCATTCGTAGGATCTAAAATCAACCAATTATAATTAACATCCATATCGCTGGTACTATTACAAATTCGAACTTCCCAAACGGCAGTATCTTTCGGTTCGGAAAAAGACTGATTAAGTGGGGTCAGCGCAAAACTTGGCGCGGTATAATCCAAATAAGAAGTAGTACTTGAAAGAGAATCTCGCTCGTGTACCGTCGGATTATTGATGTAAGTCCATTTTTTGTAATAAACGGTATAGCTAACGTAGGACTTGCCTTCTTGGGTCGTGCAACTAGGAATATAATCAATAGTCACTTTAGGATAGTGCGTACCAATTTTATCGGTGTCTTTATAAGTACTTGGTCGCTTGATCCATAAGGTTCCGTTCGAACGAACTTCGTAGTCACTTGGTGCTAGAAGAATGTCACCATAAAATAACACTTCTCCAATACTCCATCCCGTAGGTATCGTAACGAGGAGAGAATCAATTTGAATATTGGGGCGATATTCGTTCGGAAAATTATCTCCCGAGTTTGTTTTATGACTCAAGTATAAGGGTAAGCTAAAAGTATTGCATCCTTCTGAGGTCTCGACGCCCGTTGCTCCATTGAAATAAGAGTGTGTATAACTCAAGTTTGTACCCAAGGAATTGCAAGAAATTGCACTACCACTTTGATCCAATAGATAATAGTTGGAACGGAAGTTATTGACGATGTTTGTGTTGATACTTGTTGTTGCACTGGAAATGACAAAATCGGCGGTTACTTGCACCACATCGGCTTCATAGTTACTTGATCCACCCGGTCCTTGACCATACGAAAAACTAGGATCAACGGTATTGCGGTAATTAGATAGGTCAAAAATTATTTCGTAATTCCCATTACCCAAGTTATTTTTGGTAGGCGCGGTGGCAAGTGGAATTTGATAAGTGATTTGACCGCCATTATATTCTCCATCTTTATCGGTAATACTTACGTATCCACCAACAAAATCAAAAATGTCTTTAGTGTCTTCTGGGCTGTAAGTAATGCGTAAGAATAAATTGTTAGTCATGGTATCTGTTAGTGTTCCAGTGCTGACGAACTGTACGGTATCTTTTGGATAAACCAATGCCAGTTCATGATCCGTTGCATTCAAATTCACCAGTGTACTTTGGGTATTATCCGTCCAACTACTTGACGTTCGTAGTGCGGAGAATGCGGTTTGACTAACGCCGACGCAGCTATTTCCGCAATTAGGTGTGATCGAAATGTCTCGGCAATGCACCGTTTTCTCAAAGCAACTATTGCCATTGCTATCTTCACAACGATAAACGGTATAAAAGGGAATAACGATAGGATCCGTTAAATCCCAAGTATCACAATCGAATTGTAAATCAAAATTGTACCAATCGTAGACATAACGATTAAGCTTATAAAAGACCGTATCATTGGACTGGGTAAAACTAGGAGCGTAGCTATTATAGGCAGGATCAAAAGTTGCCGTAGGAGTTAAACTGATTCCTGGTGGTAAAACTACGAATACTGTCCAGTCAACACCAGACCCCGTACTGCCATTGTCGCCATCACAGCCAATGCTATTGAAGAGGTATGGCTTCATGCCAATCGTAAATTCTTCCTCATCCATAATATCGGTAGGACTTTGGAGTTCTGTGGTAGTCAAATAATCTCGAATAAAATTGGTATAGTTGAATGCTTGACGTAAGGGACTCATTGGAATACCACACTGGTTTTCCCAACTGATATCCGCCGCAATGTGTTCCCAGTGAATATAATCTTCCCGACCTATTCCACAGGTTTGATCCTCGGGTGTTATGTATAGGTCAAAACTGATGATGAGACTACTATCGTTTGCTAAATCATCAAAAAAGCCATCATTATCTAAATCTTCTAAGCCACCAATACCATCGGGATCCGTTGCAAAATGGTTAGCAGGAATATAATCTACGGGATTCCCATAAATTCCCGTTAAGGTGCCTGGCACAATAAGTTTACCGTTGATTTTTATATTGGCGAAATGTTTTGTTCCTTGATAGCCAGTTCCCCACATGGTCATTTGGCTTGGTGTAGCAATAGGACTACTATTGGCACGCATGCCAATAATAATGGCAAGATCTTTCGCGAAGGCACCACCTGCGGGATTCGTTTCGGCAGAGCTATTGGTAATTTCTACTGCATAGGTAACGGTATCACAAAAATCCAAAGCAGGAAGCAGTGGGTTCGATAAATCAAGAATTGGAATACCGTTGGTCAAGCCTAAACTGCTACCCGATTCATTGATTTGGCAGCGAGCATCGTAGCCGCATCCCCACCAAACGAGTAGGGTAGAGCTGATGGTATTATTGCTTCCACACAGGGTAGGCGTTAGCTTATAAGAAAGTACAAATTGTTCATCTTTTTCAAAATAAGTATTGGCATTTCCATAACCTTCCGAACCATCAATCGCCATGATTAGGTTGCCATCAAAATGTATAATGACCGAATCACCAACAATCGAAACATTGGCACTTGGAATCGGAATCGCATTGCCATTTGGATTGATAACGAAACTGTCTAAACTTATCACAGCGCTTGGTGCTACATCCGCAAAATAAAATTCTTGAATAGCGCTGAAAGAGCCATTCGTAATATTCAGACTTCGTTGTGCACTACTCGCAATATTGGTTGCACTAGGATTGGTAACCGGACTGGTAATACTTAAAATGGCATAGGTTAAATCGTAATCTACCGTTCCTGTTCCACCAAGGTAAGTGACTGGGCTAGTATTTTCGTAGACCAAAATAGAGTCTCTAAAACTATTTCCATTGATTTTGTGATCTTTTGCGGTGCAATTTGCTACTCGATCAATGCGAAGTCTAAGAAATTCGCTCGCTTTTAGCTCGCTCACGTTGAATTGCGGTCGGTTGAGATCAGAAAGATCCCCTTCGGTAACAATTGCTCCGGCATCACTATTAAAACTAAAAGAACCAGGAAGGTAATTGATACCAGCATCGAGTTGAATTTCAATACTAGGATTATTCAAAGGAATATTACTATTGGTAAAACTGAAAATGAGTTTTCCCGAGCTCTCACAGGTTTGAAGATTATCAGCACTAACCGCGGGAACGACTGGTCCCCAAGTAATAGATTGTGCCGAGAGCGTCATGGCTGCTAAGAGTAACCAAAAAGAGAGCAACCCTCTGATTGTTTTTTTTGTGTTTAAATTTTTCATTTAGCGTATGGTTTTGCTTTTGGCGTATGCCTCAACTTGGTCAATTCTTATAATTAAATGGGCATTTATTTTCAATCTCATGCATAGCAATGCCTAACCGTATTTAGGGATACAGCGAGAAAGCTAAGACAGATTATTTTATCGAGTTTTCAGTATCGAAGTGTACGAGTACAAACCAAACTATTAAATTGCGCATAGGTCTGTCTTGGTACTTATAACTTCGTCGGAATAAAAACTAATAGGTTTGGTAATAATCTTTTAATTAAAGTACCAAGTGAGTAATACCTATTTTGTCTGATTCACTTAGTCTTAATGGGACAAAACATTACCGATTGATAGGAAATAAGATCATAAAATAACCAATGAGGGCACATTGGTTATTCGCTTGGTCGCTAAAACTGTGCCATGTAATGTATAGCTTATGCGAGGTATGTATAAGGTGCTTATGTTCAGTTGATTGTGAGTTTTGTTTTTTCGTAATATATTTTTTGTAGAAAAAAAATGTAGCCTCTATGTAGAGTGTTTATTTTTGGTTGGAAAAGCTATTTTTAGCTAATATTTCTTTATAAATGCCTCTTTTTTAACCAAAAATGGTGAATAAATAGCTAGTGGATCAGACTTTAAAGTGGAGACAAAAAAAAACTGCCGTAAAAGTGAGATTTCAAGAAATAGAGTAGAAATTTTTTCTAGCACCATTTTTTTCTTAAAACGTCACACTTTTACGACAGTAGTGAGGCAAGAAGCTTCTAAGTAAAAAGAGTTTCATTGCTCCGATATAATAAATATTAGTGGAGGGATAGGCTCAATCTAGAAGACATTAACAACCGGAACAAAGCTTACAATTATTTTATTGATCGTTCTCACTTTCCACTTTTGCCCAACCTCCGGCTTTAATTTTTTTCTGGACAGCGTCCATCTGCATGGCTACCATTTGATCTCGGTCCGATCCGAAAGGAGCAATATTTTGTGCGAGCTTTAAATGCTCATCGGCTTCTTTCAAGTTATTGGTACTCATGTGCTCCATGGCGATAGAATAGTGACCAAGACAAAGGTTATTAGAAAAGTTGTTGATTTGATCTTGATCAATAAGATCATTAATGTATTCTTCTAACTCTAGCATATCTCCGGTTACCTCTTCGCCATCACTGAAAACGTAACTTGCTGCTTCTTGCATTTTACCAAGTTTCCATTTTGTCTTGAACTGGTCCCCATTGTGAAAGGTAAAAGTAGAAGCACCATCTAATTTTCCGTTGTTCCAATTTCCACGTAGCGTATCACCACTCGTCCAAGCAACCATTCCTTTTCCATTGCGTTGCCCTTCTTTGCTATTACCAATAAACATACTTCCATCCAAACGCTTAAAAGTTCCTTCTCCGTGCGCTAGTCCTCCTTCCCATTCTCCTGAATAAGATTCTCCGTTGATAAATAGAATAGTACCTTCTCCATCCATTTTATCTTCTGCAAATCCACCGACGTATTCGTGTCCACAGGAAAATCGGTAAGCACCTTCTCCTTCCCGCAAACCTTCGTACCATTCTCCTTCAAATTTGCTCCCGTCAACATAAGTATGCTTTCCATATCCATGTGGCGTTCCATTGATAAAAGAACCTTGGTATTGCTCCCCGTCGGGCCAGGTCAATTTACCGATTCCATGCATTTTGCCAAAGCGGAACTCTCCTACGTAGACGCGACCATCTTTCCATTCTTTTTTTCCTTTGCAGTACTTTTGAAAAATGGAACACTTGCCGGCGACAATAACCTCGGCGGTTAAATCAAATTTTTTTGAAGGAGGGATTTTTGGAAATGAGCTGATGCTAGCTAAGACCGAAAACGGCAATAGTAAACTCAGCACCAAACAGAGTTTTGTGGTTTTTTTGTTTAAAATCATGCGACCAATATTTTGGGTTAGTTAAATAACGGGGGTTATTATATTCCTAGGGGAAGGAATAAATTGTGGGGGAGAAATTGCTAGCATTACCCAATGCTGTTGTTTACAATTTAAATTTTTGATCCAATTGAATCACTAAAACTACAGGACCCTAAAGTCCTGTAATTTGATATACTAGTTTTAGTGTAGGGGGCATTAATTGATTTGCATTTGATAGATTTCTATCAAAATAAATTTAAACTGTGATTATTTGTTTTGCCTATATATGACTTCAAGATGCTAAGAAAGTTACTGTTTTATTAATCGCTTTTAAGGGAAATGTGACAGTACAATTTTAGAATAAGCAGTATTTAATAAATAAGATATCATTGATTTAAAGTTTTAGGTTATTCGTTATTTGAGGCGAAAGATGGTACGCTTATTTTTAAGTGATATATTTTTGACAAACTTAAATCTTATTCAACTCGAATTAAACCTTCTAGTATATCTCCCACGAAATAAGACACTAAAGCGGCTATCGCTCCTAATACCACCGTTTCTAAAACGCCTCGCCAAATACTAGTCTGCGTAACGTAAGTTTTCATAAAACCGATAAAGGTAAAACCAACTCCGGTTAAGATACAAGTACCAATAAATGGATCATAAGGATACGAACCTACGTAATCCCAAACGTAAATAATCAAAGGAATAATGCCAATTGTAACAAAGGAGAGATAGGTTACGCCTCCCATGGTAAAGGGAGATTTTTTTTCTTCTATCATTCCTAACTCTTCTTTCATCATCACATCTACCCAGCGATCTTTATCCGCAATAATTACCGCTACCACTTGTTCCAAAAGTTCTCCTTCGAATCCTTTAGCTGCATAGATTGCTCGAACCTCTCTTATTTCTTCCTCAGGAATATCTTCTATTTCCCCATATTCAATACGTTTATGTTTTTCATAATTTTCCCGCTCACTTTTGGTACTGAGATAAGCCCCTACTGACATCGCAAAACCATCTGCTAGAAGATTGGCAAATCCTAAAATAATAATAATTGAGCTTTCTAATTCCGCGCCTACTGCTCCCGCCACTACGGCAAAAGTTGTTACCGCACCATCAATGCCACCGTAAACAAATTCTCCTAGATAGTTTTGAAATCGAGAAAAAAAACGGTTCTCTTGATGAAGGTTTGGTTCATTATGGTTATTCATTTTTTGTTACTTTTATCGCATCTTTATTTTTAATTTTAAACCCAAAATAATCTTCTCCTGCTTTTAGGGGGAACCCTTCAATTTCACTACTTTCTTTTCAATTGTTGTATTGACAAAATCTAGAAATAGACTTACGCTGATCGTCGTATCTGACTTAGCAATGAACTTGTAATGTACTATTTTTTGATTTACCATAGGATTGATTTTTATCACTTCGGTTACAAATAAGCGTAGCTTATTAGACAAGGTAAACGGTACACTTTGACCTTTTTTAATCCCTGCGTGTTCATTTGAAATTACTCGTAACTCCAAATGAACACGATTGTTATTTGCTACCTTCGAGCATTCACACTAAATAGTCAAAGAATCGCTTTCTACTAAGTTTATAAAATTTCATCAAAAAAGAAATCCCGAATTCGCAACGTGCGAATTCGGGATTTACTTAAAATAGGATATAAAAATTCAAATCGGTAAGACGGTACACTGATGGAAATTGTGTACCGAATCATTAGTTCATTTGCTGAAGTTGAGCCGTTGCCATTTTAGCAACTTGCTTTTGGTCAGCGTTAGGTTGTGTTTGTGCTAAGTTGAAAAATTGCTTAGCCGCAGTGTTGTTTTTTTGTGCCTTGTACTCCATTGCGATGGCATAAAGTACGATCGCTACGTTAGCGTCAGCACCATTTAGCTGTTGGTTATTGTTAATCTTAGTAATGATATTTTTGATTGAACCATTAATTGTTGTTCCGTTGGTAGCGACGTAGCTTGCTTTGCCTGGCTTACCATTTTTCCATGTTAAAGATAAAGCATCGCCGTTTGCGAAGTTAAAACTTGAAGTTCCGTTTACTTTATTCTTGTTCCAAGTTGCGCTCATTGCATCGTCTGATTGCCAAACGATCATACCTGCTCCGTGACGCTTTCCTGCTTTGCTGATACCCATGAATTTGCTACCATCAATTCTTGTGAAACTTCCTTTTCCATCTGCTTTTCCCATTTTCCAAGCTCCTTCGTAGATCTCTCCGTTAGCCAATAACATTGTACCCGTTCCTTGCATCTTTCCTCTTACAAATTCTCCTTTGTATTCGTGACCACAAGCAAAATCATAATTACCCTTACCATCCATGTAACCGCGCTTCCAGTTACCTTCGTAAGTGCTACCATCTTCAAAAGTTTGGATACCAAAACCTTCCCGTAATCCTTTTACGAAGTTACCTTCGTATACTGCACCGTCTTTAAAGTTCAATGTACCTTCACCGTGTGGCTTACCATTTTTTAAATCACCAACGTAGCTATCTCCACCAGATAAAGTGATGGCGCCAGTAGTAGCAGATAAAAATGCAGGAACGATTAAGAATAAAGCGAGAAGTAAGTTGGAAACAGGATTTTTGGCTAAAATCATGTGGATAAGGTTTTTGGTTAATAAGATTCTAAAGAGATTCAATGAGGAGGGAAGAATGCGCTGTAACGTTTCAAATTACAATGTAAAATTAAGACCATTTCTGAGCAAAGACAATACTAGAAATGGGTTAAAAAATGAATGGACTTTTTTTTGGTGTGTAGTAGGTTGATAAACTGATAGTTTACGCGTTAGAATAAAAAGTAATTAGTGGAAAATACAAGTGGAAAGAATTAAAAAGAGTGGGAAGACTATCAATTAAAGCCTTAGGATTAGGCTTTTTTAGGAATTAGATAGCTTTTTTGTCCGCGATTTCGCTGCTTAAGAAGTAGCGATGATTTGTTTTAGTTAGAACAGCTTTATAAAGTAGAATCTTATTAACCAGTGGGGAGAAATACAATTTGAAACGATACTAAATTAATTGCAAGTTTCGTACCAACTTTTTGTTTTTAGAAAAAAAATCATTTTTATTGAAAAGTAATTTTTACTGAAGTGGTGGAAAGGAAATGGACACCTATATATATATAAGGTGTGGTGTAAAAAGCCATTGCCTTTTTCAAGGCGATAGGAGCGTCTAGTTGATCGCTGATCAGAAACTCAAAAATGAACAAGCTGCTAAAAACTAACCGAAGTGCAAAACAACAACTAGCTTTAGCTTGAAATAATTTTCAGCTAAAGTGAAATTTTAAAATTTAAAATCTTCTAAAAGCTAACTTTTAATTCCTACCTTTGTATCCCGTAATAACAGCTTGGGTTGGCACACTTTCTAACGCTACTTTGGCAATTCTCTAAACTTTTATAATTGATACAATGACCAAGTACATCTTTGTTACGGGAGGAGTAACTTCATCTCTTGGGAAAGGAATTATTTCAGCGTCTTTAGCTAAGCTTTTACAAGCAAGAGGCTTTTCCGTCACCATCCAAAAATTCGATCCTTATCTTAATGTTGATCCTGGTACGCTTAATCCTTACGAGCACGGAGAATGCTACGTTACTAATGACGGCGCAGAAACGGATTTGGATTTAGGTCATTACGAGCGTTTTCTCAATACGCCAACTTCTCAAGCCAATAATATTACAACGGGGCGAGTTTACCAAACCGTGATCAATAAAGAACGCGCTGGAGATTATCTTGGTAAAACGGTACAAGTCGTTCCGCACATCACGAATGAGATTAAACGTTGTGCTCAAATCCTCGGTCAATCTGGCAAGTATGATATCGTCATTACAGAATTGGGAGGAACCGTAGGAGACATCGAATCGCTCCCTTACTTAGAAGCATTGCGGCAATTGCGCTGGGAATTAGGTAAAGATAATTGTTTGGTCGTTCACCTTACTTTGATTCCTTATCTCAGTGCAGCAAAAGAATTGAAAACGAAGCCTACGCAACACTCGGTCAAAGAACTACAGAAAAATGGTATCCAACCAGATATTCTAGTTTGCCGCACGGAAAAGTCGATCTCAATGAGTATCCGACGAAAACTAGCGTTATTCTGTAACGTCGATGTAGGTTCTGTCATCGAAGCAATTGATGCGTCTAGTATTTACGATGTTCCAATGTTGATGCTCAAAGAGAAATTGGATACGACGGTCATTAGCAAACTGCGGTTAAATGATCATCGAGAACCAAGACTCAATAAGTGGAAAAGCTTTTTGGCAAAGTTGAAAAATCCAGTACAAGAAGTAACCATCGGCTTAGTAGGAAAATACAATGAGTTGCAAGATGCTTACAAATCCATTTACGAATCCTTCGTACACGCAGGTGCGATCAATGAATGTAAGGTAAAAGTTATCCCGATTCACTCGGAACAGTTAGAAGGTTACCCAGAAAATGTAATCGGCAAACTTGCTGACCTAGATGGTGTTT
>JBGCFY010000301.1:0-4311 GCA_045110315.1 Saprospiraceae bacterium | reverse complement strand
ATAATGAATTTTTGCATCAATCGAGAAACGCCCAGAGCCTGATAGCCTTAGTTATTAAGGTGAGTACGTGACGAAGAGTGAGGTGAAAAGGCATATTCAAAAAGCAAATAAATTTCTGTTACAATGTACTAGCTATTTGTGGACTGAAAATCTTTGTGTATTATTGTAAATGTTGAAGAAGGTACACAAACTTTAAAAATAGAATTCGGTGAGTGTTTGTAATCAAAACGTTTTTAAAAAAATTTATTTTCAGTGGAATGAACCTTTGCAACGGTTTTTACAGAGCAAAGGACTAGAACGAGGTAAAACGGCGGATTTAGTACAAGAGAGTTTTATTCGCTTATGGAAAAATTGTGCGAAAGTGCTGCCAGAGAAATCAAAGTCCTTTCTATTTACGGCAGCAAATAATTTATTTATTGATGCGTACCGTCAATCACAGTGTCGGATCAAATTACAATCCCGCTTGCCCAAAATAATAACGGTAGAAGATGGTCAGTATCAATTTGAAATGAAAGAATTTCAAGCTCATCTAGAAGCAGCGATCAATAGTATGACACCTGCTTCCAAAGAAGTATTTCTCCTGCATCGTTTTAATGAAATGAGCTACCAAGAAATTGCAACCCGTTTAGAACTCAGCATCAAAGCGGTGGAGAAAAGAATGACTAAAGCTTTAAAGCATTTAGCGATCCAAATTCAAGAATGGGGAAATAAATAACTCAAATCGTAAATTTTCAAGAAAAAATATCCAATCCGGTAGGGTAGGAAGACCATACTTCGTTATACCAGTAGCATGAAGCAAGAAGAAAATATTTTATTATCAAAATGGCTGGCCGGTACTATTCTTCCCGAGGAATTACAAGCGTTAGAAAAGGAGGTTAATTTAAATCGCCTAGCGCAAGTATTGGAACAACAAAAGCAATTTGAGCTTTCGACGGAACCAGTAGAAACGATGTGGAAGGACTTTGAAGGCAAAGTAGCAATGTCTTCAACTCCCGAAAAGCAAACGACTAAGAAATTTTCTTTTTTAAAATGGACCATTGTATTATTGCTATTGACTACTTTTGCCATTGGTGTTTTTTATTATTGGCAACAACAGCCCGAAAAATTGATCACGCCGCCCGCTGCGCCCGCTACGAAAATATTTGCGGAAGGAACAAAAGTTGAATTGAGTCCAGGATCTTCTTTAGCTTTTAAAACGGAAGATTGGCGTACGGAAAGAACCATTGAACTACAAGGGCAAGCTTTCTTTGATGTGACGAAGGGTCTTCCGATGTTTATTCATACCAAAGCTGGAACGATTGCTGTGCTTGGAACTCAATTTGACGTTTGGGAAATGGGGGCTTGGATGCGCGTGCAATGCTTCGAAGGAAAGGTGAAAGTAAGGGTTGGGCAAGAATCGAAAACCTTGGAAGCGATGGAAATGGTTTTTGTAAACAAAAATAACTTATCGGTTGTTAGTGCTTTTAGTGAAACTAAGCCGGATTGGAAAAGAAAAGAACGAGTTTATCAAAAAATTCCACTAAAGCTAGTCCTAAAAGACCTCGAACGATTCTACGCCATCGAATTTGATGCTAGCGCGGTTCCACTGAACGATGCATTTTCGGGCGTATTTCCAACGCAAGACCTCGAGAAAGCATTAACTTACCTAACTCGATCAATGAATTGGCAATATGAACAGAATGACAAGCTTATCTACCTCAAACCGACCGCAGAATAAACGTCGAGGTGGTATCGTCTTGTTGCTATTTTTATGTTGTCAAGTGCTTTTCGGACAGTATGAGTTGCAAGTTAAAAATCAGTCTGCCGAAGCGCTTATTCAACGTTTAGAAAAGCAGCTTTCCCTTACCTTTAATTACAATCATGATAATCTTCCGCTTGGAAGATTTACTTTTTCTTGTACGGGGACGAAAGCGGAAATTTTGCAGATAAGTTTCTCCGTACTCGATCGAGCATTGGTACAATTAGATGATCAAGTTTATACTCTTCAAGCTACAAAGTTTCCTCCCGAAACCAAAGAAAAAGCATTGTCACTGGACGGACAAGTACTAGACGCTCAAGGTATTCCTTTAACGGGTGTCGTGATTTGGATGCCGAAACTAGAAAAGGCTTTCGATACGGATGGTGCCGGAAACTTTAGGATCAAAGGCTATTTTGCGCCGCAGGAAATAGTAGAATTTCGTTACTTGGGTTATTTCTCGCAAGTGCGAACCATCGCAGCCTTGCAAGCGCTTACCCATCCAAAAATTATCTTAAAAGAACAACAACATCTGTTAGGCGAAATTGTCGTTACGGACAATGGTCGTTTTGACGGATCGAGTTTGGTCGCCTTGGAAGAAGTATTACTACCAAACGAGATGATGCCTTTGGCAGGAAGGGTCGACAAAGATGTTTTTTCGATGGTGCAAATGTTGCCCGGCTTGTATTCTGCCGACGAATCTGTGTCGGAAATTCAAACCCGTGGTGGTCCACCGGATCAAACTAACTTTGAATGGAATGGAATTCAAGTGTATCAAACGAGTCATTTTTATGGTAAAATAAGTTCGGTCAATCCTTTTGCCGTAGATCGAGTTAACGTGGTCAAAAATGGCGCTTCTGCTCAAAGCACGGGGCAAGCTTCGGGCACTATTCGGATGCAAGATCAGGACCATACGCGCGATAGTTTTCAACTGAGAACACAGGCCAATTTGCTATTCACCAACGTAGGACTTAACCTTCCTTTATTTAAACAAAAAGTTCAATTGCGATTTTCCTGGCGAAAGTCTTATGATCTTTTTACGGATAATGTTCTTTTTAAACGCTTTTTTGACAATAGTTTTCAATTTGGACAACTGTCGGATGAAGCCTATTATCGAGACTTCTACGATTTACAAGAACTCATTTCTTTAACGCCCAAAGTTAGTTTCCAAGATTTTTTTTCTAGTTTAAAAATACAATTGAGTCCACGGGATTTACTCAAAATAAGTGCGGTACAGATTGAGAATCAATTCGAGTTAGTTAAATCTGGGCCCGTTTTAGAGACGAGTCCAACGCATACCATTCAATACCAAAATCAAGGATACGCTGTCCATTATGGCCGTCGTTGGAATGATCAATTTCGTTCTGATTTTAATTGGAGCAATAGTCGCTTTAAAAATCAGTACCAATACTTGGAAGATCCGCGCGCTGATAGTCTTGCGACGACGAATGAGCAACTACAATTAAACGATTTGAATCAAACGAGTTGGGCGTTCACCCAAACCTACGAAATAGAACAGCTTAAACTATCGGCGGGCGTAAAGTACGAATCGTGGGAATATGAGCTCTCAGAATTTGGTAGAGCGGGTGATGATAAAAGTGTTTATTACGACGATGGCCTGCGTAGTCACGAACGAAGTGCCTTTGTGCAAGCATTATGGAAAGCTTCAAATTGTTGGCAGCTAGAAGGAGGTTTGCGTTATTCAGACTATAGTTTGGGGCAATTTGATTATTGGGAACCGAGATTTCATCTCTCCGTATTTGCAAGCGAAGGCTTAACTTTGCACGCCCACTTGGGCTGGTACCACCAAGCCTTAAATAAGAAAAACCTTTTTAATGCTTTCCACGTAGATAATGGATTTTGGTATTTGTCCAATGAATCTGAATATGGATCTTACGTACACGTAGTAGAAAATAATCAATTTAGCCTTGGCGCAAAATATGAATTAAAAACTTGGGCTTTTGCTTTGGATATTTATCATAAAAAAAGTGATGACCTTTGGACTTCTGCCTTTGATTTTGATGTACACGCAGATCCATATCAGTTTGCAGATTTAAAAGTCAATGGCTTGGAATTTTCCTTACGATATCAAGCGAAATGGTTTTCTCTATTCTGGACTTATGATCGAGTGGAAGAAAGTTTAACCTACGAAGATGGGCGAGTAACGAATAGTCCATTCTCTCAGCCAAACCGAATCTCTTTGTTTCAGGCTTTGCAATGGAAGCGTTGGCAATTGGCGATACATTGGAAGTTTGCGAGTGGTCGTTATTTTTCTCAACCTACAGATCTGCAATATAATGGTGGAAATTCCTATTCGGTGATATACGATGGTTTATTAACGGAACAATTACCGGATTACCATAGTTTAGATTGCTCTTTATTTTATCAATTTGGTCGATCGACGGGGTGGATGCGTGGGAAAGTTGGTTGCTCGGTTAGCAATATTTATAACCGCCGTAACATTATTAAAAATGAGTATTTTGTTGATTATCGGCCCGAACAGATTCAAATCTCTTTGCATCCTTGGATGGGTTTGCCTTTGGTTCCTAATTTCTTGGTGGAACTTAATTTTTAAG
>JBGCFY010000300.1:0-21092 GCA_045110315.1 Saprospiraceae bacterium | reverse complement strand
CTCAGTACGCAAACCCACACGATCTAAAGCCATTAAACCTCTACTCGACAAGGCTAAGTTTATCGAACGACCTGCCGCCATATCTTCTTCACGCATATCACCGCGTTTCTCATGTAAGGAGACTTGATATCCTCTTTGTGCCAAACGAATGGCTAGTAAAGTTCCACATAAACCTGCCCCTACAATGATAACTTTATCTTTAGTCATGATTCATTTCTGTTTTTAAAATTTTTACAAAACGATATACTTCTTCGTAGGAATTGTATAAAGGAACGGGCGCTACTCGAATGACATCGGGTTCCCGCCAATCTGCGATAACTCCTGCCGCAGTAATTTTTTTATATAAATTTTGATCTGCCGATTTGACTTGAATTGAAAGTTGGCAACCACGTTCTGAAGGAGAGTGAGGCGTAATAATTTCAATTTCTGAAAGTGCTAATTCTTTAATTAGGTATTCTAAATATCCAGTAAGTTTTCTTGATTTCGCGACTAAGTGTTCGATACCAACTTCATCGTAAATCTTTAGCGAAGCCAAAATAGCCGCCATGGATAAAATCGGAGGATTACTTAATTGCCAAGCTTCTACGCCCGGTATCGGATCGAAACCATCTCGCATTCCAAAGCGTGTTTCTTTATTATGTCCCCACCAACCCGCGAAACGAGGTAAATCTTTATTATGAGCGTGTCGTTCGTGTACAAAACATCCTCCTAGACTTCCAGGTCCCGAATTGAGATATTTATAAGTACACCAAACCGCAAAATCTGCTCCCGAATCGTGAAGATTCAGTGCTACGTTACCGGCACCGTGTGCGCAATCAAAGCCAACAACGCAACCCTCTGCGTGCCCCCATTCCGTAATTTGACGCATATTGAAGAATTGCCCCGTGTAATAATTGGTATTTCCCAACATCACTAAAGCAATTTCAGTACCTTCTTTCTTGATCGTCGCTTCGATATCTTCCATCCGTAGACAAACTTCTCCTGGTCGTGCTTTTAGTTCAATCAAGCTATCGGCAGGATCATAACCGTGGAATTTTAATTGAGACGCTACCGCGTACTTATCGGAGGGGAAGGCATCGTATTCAATTAATATTTTGTGGCGCTTGGTCGTTGGTCGATAAAAGGAAACCATCATCAAATGTAAATTGACCGATAAGGTATTCATCACTACGACTTCGATTGGCTTGGCACCAACTACTTTTGCCATCGCCTGCGTCAAAAATTCGTGATAAGGCATCCAAGGACGTTTGGCATGAAAATGACCTTCTACGCCGTAGGTTTGCCAATCTAGTAATTCTTGATCTATTGCTGCGCGCGTAGTTTTGGGTTGTAAGCCCAGAGAATTACCACATAAATAAATCGCTGGTTCTCCGTTTTCTTGCACCGGCAAATGAAATTGATCGCGGTATTTCCGTAAAGGATCTGCTTGATCCAATGCTTGTGCAAAAGCTAAAGTAGCTTGATAAATAGTCGTTGCCATTATGCTAATTTCAATCTTTGTTTTAAATCATGATCATGTTCCACACCTAACCACCGGAGTACATTGTCCTCCCAAATCTGTTGGTGTTGTACTTTATCAATAATAGAATCTTCTAAAGCTAAGTCCAAGAGTTTTCCTGGATAGGAAGCTTGTGCGTCACATTCCATTTCGCCCAAAGGATAAGGATCATCTAAGCCCGTAATAATTTGTTGCGTACCTCCTAGGCGTTTGATCATCATTTCCAAGGAAATTGTATCGTGAACCAAGGTGTCAAAAAATATATTTGGATGACCAACTGCTTTCCGAGGATGTGTCATTCCTTCAAATAAATCGGGACGACCATCGAACCCTTGGATACGCCGACCTAGATTAATTTGTGCCAACTGTCCACCGTGTGCAAAACAAACTCTGATTTTCGGATACTTCTCTTGGTATCCTTGCAGCGTATACATATGATAAGCATCTGCACACTGCGCCAACATCCATACGAGATGAAAACGCCAAGCGGTATTTTCTAATTTGATAAATTTATCTCCATCGTAAGGATGAACTTCAATGGCTAATTCATATTTATTTGCCAATGCTAAAACTGGTTCGATATCTATATCAAAAATACTGCGCCAGGTGCCAATGGAATCCATAAAATGCGTCGGCAAGCAAAGCACTTTCAAACCCAATTCCTCTACACAACGTTCAATTTCCCACAAAGCGCCCTGAATAAATCCAGCATGAATAACAAAACCGCAAGTGAACTTTTCAGGATGATCTCTTTGTACACTTGCATTAAAATCATTTTGAAACCGAAGTACTTGTTTCATCTCTTCCAAACGTAATCCATTGCCATAAAGTTGAGACAAATTTAAAACAACTGCGTGATCAATCCGATTGCGCTCCATCCAAGCTAACTTTTCGTGGAGAAAAAAACTGGCATCCGTTACTGGTCTTTTCCAGTTTTTCTGCAACATATACTTACGATCATCGTCAACCCAGAAGATTTCCTTCTCCTTCATGAAGTTGGGAATTTGCTCGGGATAAGGTAGTAAATGAGAATGTCCGTTAATGCGCATTGAAATTGATTTTGACTAATAAGTATGTAAATCGTGATTGTAATAATATCCTAAAGCTCTCTTGATTTCAGGTGGCAAGACGGGTAATTCTGAGCGGGGAATAAGCAAGGTAGAGACATTATGTAAATCCTTATAAATGTGGTGTTTTTGCGAAGTTGCGTGGAGGTATTCAAAGCCCGAAGAACCACCCGTCCCCACTTTATTTCCGAGCATCCGCAGCACCATTTGTGCGTGGCGTTGTCGCCAAGACGTTAAGCCTTGATCCATTTCTACAAAACAAGTTAACAACTGAAAAGGTAAATGCAAAATAGGTTCTTCACGGTATAAATTGATAAATAAAGCTGCAATGTTAGCTTCGTAACTCAATCTAATTTTCTTTTCTTTTTGCAGTTTTAAATGATGCTCTTTATTCAAAACGGATTGAAAATAAGTATTCGTATTCCCTAACATTTTTAGCCGCATTTCTTTCTCTTGCGCACTCAAATAATCAGAACTTTTAATGGCAGTCGTTTCTTTCTCTAACATCCGGTCGACTGCATCTCGGTAAGATTTTAAAAAGTCAAAATTACCAAATTCAATAAAAGGCGTACGTTCCAGCCAGTTTTCCATCGCTTCAAAAAGAGAATCTTCCCTCACCGTTTCCTTCAATACTTTTTGTTGCCCTTCTTGAAAAACGGAAAAATAGGGACAACCATTGTAAGTTAATCGCTGCTCATCTTCCAAGCCTAATAAATTTTCAATCATGCGAAATTGAAAGCTTTGAAAGCCCGAGGCCGGGAATAAATAATTGCGAAAATCTAAAAAATCCAACGGTGTCATCGTCTCCATAATTCGGATTTGATCGACGAGTAATTTTTGAATCTCTACTACACGATTCAAGCGGCGAATCGCCGTTCCGATATTTCTTTCATCGACTTTCTCTCGACGAAACAAGACCAAAACGGAACTGAGTTCGTGGATAATTTGCTTAAACCACAATTCGTAAGCTTGATGCACAATGATGAATAACATTTCTTCGTGCGCAGGCTCTTCTTCCAAAGCAGCACTCCGTAGATGTTGCGCATCCAAAAGCTTTCCCAATCCCAGATAATTCTGGTAATGGATGGTACTATATTTACTTCCTTTTTCTTCCATGTTTAATAGGCGTTTTCATTGAGTTGTCTAAATTTTCCAATTTTGGCTTGAATCGCTCGCGCACCTTCTTGCAGAATACTTACATAATCTTGTAAGGCTTCTTCCCGAAAACGATTTGCAGGACCCGCTGCACTCAAGGCCGCGACCAACTCGTTTTGTTGATTAAAAACGGGAACTGCCACACAAATTAAACCCAATTCTAATTCTTCTCGGTCAATAGCGTAACCTTTGATTTTAATTTGTGCAAGTGCTTCCCGTAATTTTACTTTATGACAAATGGTAAATTCCGTTTTTGCAGTTAACTTAATTCTTTTTATAATTTTTGTAAGTGGTGCTGGAGCTAAGTGTGCCAATAAAACTTTTCCGAGTCCCGTACAATACACCGGACTGGTCTCCCCTACCCGAGAATTCAACTTCAGTCCTTGTGAACCTTCCACTTTATCAATCATAAATACCCCTTCTTCTTTAAGGATCGCTAAATGAACCGTTTCGGTAATGTCCGCAGCAACTTTTTCTAATTCGGGATGGGTTTGGCGAACCAAAGCATTTTGAATATCTACTCGATTACCTAATTCAAATAACTTAAGTCCTAAACTATATTTCTCTGAAATGGGATCTTGCTGTAAAACATTTAATTCTTCTAAGGTAGCGAGTAAGCGGTAGGTTGTACTTTTATTTGCGCCTAGCGTTTGGGCTAATTCGCGGACGCCCCAAGCGGGTTTTGCGGGAGTAAAATGCTCCAAAATGGTAAAGGCTTTAGCAATAGATTGGTTAAATCCTTTTGGCGCTGCGTTGGACATTGAATGGAATAGGCTTTTTAACAAAAAATAATGCGTTTCAATTAATGAAACGCCGTTTTATTATATTGATAAAGGTAAGCTATTTTTCAAGACTTGTAAAGTGTAAAAGCTATTTTTTTCTTGCTTCTTTTGTCAAGGTCGGTTCGATCAGAGGAAAGCCAAGTTTATGGTAATTCTAATCCTCTTCTACCAGCTCCATACCATTACTCAATTCTACTTCGTAAACCTCCACCTCAATTTTCGTTTTTTCCCAATAAGCAGTTTGAATTGCAGTAATCGCATTTGCTTGGCTTTCCTTATGCAGAAGATTAAGCGTACAACCACCAAATCCACCGCCCATCATCCGTGCGCCGAGGCAACCCGGTTGTTTTTCCGCTAAGGCGACCAATAAGTCGATCTTGGGAACACTCACTTGGTATTCCTGACTCAATCCACGATGACTTTCCGACAATAACCGCCCACAGGTTTTCCAATCTTTTTTTTGAATCGCAGCAGCCATTTGCCCTACTCTTCTATTTTCGGCGAGTACGTATCTTGCCCTGCGTACATCAACCGGATCAATCTCATTTTGAATGTTTGCCAATATGTTGAACGAAACATCTCGCAACGAATGAATCTCTTCGTGTCCAGATTTTACTAAAGCGGTGACAACCCTTTCACAAGCAGCGCGCCGAGCATTATAGGCTGAGTCTACCGCTAAATTGTGTTCAATTTTTGAATTAATTAAAACCAGCGTATGATTTTCTAAATTTAAATCACAATACTTAAAAGTCAAATTCTGACAATCTAGTTGTAACACTTTCCCCGCTTTTCCATACAAAATGGCATATTGATCCATCAAGCCACAATTCAGTCCGACACGTTGCTCTGCTCGCTGCGCCAACAAAGCTATTTTTGACCTAGAGAAATCGAGTTCAAATAAATGAGAAATTCCAAAAAGGAAACCACAACATAAAGCCGCAGAAGAAGATAACCCTGCTCCCAGTGGAATATCGCCACCAAAAACGCAGTGTACGCCCGTAAGCAAAACGCCTTCCTCCGCCAAAACGTCTAGCAATGCTTGCAAGTATATGCCCCAAGACGGAGCGATCGATGTTACTTGAGCTTCTAGAATCAGTAATTCTTTAAAATGGGTAGACCAGATTTTTAGTTTTTTATCTTTTTCCGTTTTACCAAAAGCGAAATACAAAGCTCGCTGAATGCTTCCTGGCATCACAAAGCCTTGATTGTAATCCGTATGTTCGCCGATGAGGTTAATCCGAGCGGGTGCCTTGACAATGATGGGGTTTTCTTGAAAAATATCGCGGTACTTTGCGACGATTTGTGGCAACATAGCAAGTAGTTATTTACCCTAACAATAAGTTGTTTAATAGCATTTGAAGTTGTTTTAAAAACTCCAAAAATGTTTACAAATTGATCTTTTTGCCCAACTTCATAGTAAAGACCAATACAAAAACTAGTTTTCGATTTCGCTAAGCGACGATTCCTTTAGGTTTGGGAATCGTAATCAAAACCTTTGTACCATTTTTATTATCAAAATTCATTTGCGCTTTTAGTTTAGCGATAAATGCATGAATCATCAACTGACCAAAACTTTCATTGGGATCTCTTTCTAGAATATCGTCGTCGATACCGATGCCATTATCACTAACGACTAGGCTGTAATTATCTTCTTTCTCTTTGAGTACGACTTTGATAATAGCTTGAGTCGTTTGTTCGACAAAAGCATATTTGAGTGCATTGGTAATCAATTCGTTGGTGATAAGACCAATTGGGACGACCGTATCAACGTCCAAAACAATATCTTCGATATCTAATTGAAGTTCGATATCTCTTTTATTTAACTGGTAAGAATTGAAAATCTCTTTGACTAAATTGCTAAAATAATTCTTAATATTGACGCCCGTAATATTATCTTCTCGGTATAAATTCTGATGCAAAATGGCCATAGATTTAATTCGATTGCGGCCATCCGTAATCGCTTTTTTAGCATTTTCATCTTTAATAAAATTTGACTGCAAGCTTAGTAAACTAGAAATCACCTGCAAGTTATTTTTCACCCGATGATGAATTTCTTGAATGAGCAAATTTTTATCGTTTAGGGCGTTGTGAATGATTTCGTTTTGTCCTTTAATTTTTTGGTACATGCGATAAATCCAAAAGCACAAAAAGCCAAAGCAAAGTAGTGCGATGCTGCCGCCAATAATAATGAGTCGCGAATTTTTCAAGCGCTCCGCAGTGATTACATTTTCTTTATTCAGTAAAGCGATTTCAGCATCCTGTTCTTGTTTCTTGTAGCGCGCATCTTTTTCTGCAATTACTTGAATAGACTCTTTATTGTAAATAGAATCTTTGATTAAACTGTAAGCCTTATAATGTTTGAGCGCATTGAGGTGATCTTTTCTCTTTTCGTAAGCTTCGGAGAGCAGACTATTCGCGAGCTGTTCTTGATTCAGCGACTGATGCTCTTCGAAAGATAAGACCGCTTTGAGGTGCTTGATTGCTTCGGTGTACTGCCCCAATTTGATGAGCACTGATCCCATATTCAATTTTGATTCACAGAGGTTGTAAGTGCTACTTAATTTTTCGCGAATGCTTAGTGCCTTTTCGTGTTCAACTAAAGCTTCTGGCAAGCGATTTTGTTTTTGTCGCAACAAGCCCATGAAATCATAATGGAATCCCATTTCCCGTAAGGTGGGAAATACTTCGTTATAGCCTTTTTGTGCCAGCAAATGACTTTCTGCTTTCTCATATTCACCCAGTTCGAGGTAAACGTAACCAAGGTTTGCATTCGCACTCGCCAAGCCGGAACTATCATTGAGGATCGTAAATTGTTCTAACACTTGTTGAAATCTCGCCAAGCCTTTCTCCATTTGGTCGATATTCAAATAAAAACTTGCTAAAGAATTATTGATACTCGCAATTTGCTTGGCGGTTCCAATATCTTGGTAAATTTCAGCGCACTCCAGTAAGTACTCCTGACTAAGTACATTATTGCCCAAAAACAGATTGATTAATCCAATTTTTTTGCTACAAAATGCAAGTTCTAAAAGTTCTTTATTCTGTTTAAAATAGTCGTAATTCGTCTGATAATATGCTAGTGCCGTTTTGTAATTCCCTTGCCAACGATGGCTCGCCGCGTAGATATAGTTAAGTCTCACCCAAGTTGCACTATCGGAAACATTAGCCAGTAATGATACCAGTTCGTCGGCGTACAGCGCTGCTTGTTCAGGATGACGCTGCACTAGATATTCTCCCAATAAAAACTTCTCTTCAATACGAGTATCTTGAGCAAGATCTGTATTCAAATTCTGATCAAGGTCTTTCGAAATAATCTGTAGGAGACTATCTTCGTAGGCTTGATGCTGCGCCGATATTTTAGTTAAAAAACAAAGGGCACAAAGAAGGTAGAATAGGCATTTTTTCATCTAATCATAACTTCGTTAAAGAGCGGTCGTAAAGTCTTCTGCGTATCTACCTCGATTAAGATAGCCGCCAAAATCGCTACAATTTACTAAAAATTAAGATTTTATGCCGATCAACAAAGCTTTTCTAGAAAAATAAAGGGTGCGTATTTTTTCCGTTTGTTTCACAACCGCCTAAAATTGGCGAGCAACTCGTACTTCTTTTTTTCCAACGATAGGCTATGGAACACTCCAACGCACCGTATCCATTCGATACTCTTCTGAAATTGGAAACATTAATGTCATAATTAAAACCAATAATAATACTTCCAAAACCAATCGTTAAATTGGTCAAAATAGCATCTACTTTAGCTTGGCGTTCGTAGTTCGTAGTTGCGCGTAAACCACCTCCAACGGTGAGGGTAAAATCTTCTTTATTTTGAAAGAAAAAATCCATTGTACTCGTAAGTTGTTGGTGTGGATTTTGCAACATGACCACTCCACTCAAATTCACTCCGTAAGCCCGTCTATTTTTTTGCTTGAAGAAATACGACAACTTTCCATGCATCGTAATTTTTCGACTTAAGCGTGGGAGGACACTACTTTCTAAAAATTTGTATTCTACCGGAAAAAAAATATGATCAAGCGCAAAGCCGACGTTAGCGCCCCAATTCCGTTGTAACACAAACATACTGAGTCCTGCGCCAACGTTCATCATATTCGTATTGAGTTGATCCAAAGCATCGAACTCTCCTGGAACCGTTGGATCGAAGCTTGCTTCTCCATCAAATTGTTCATCATAACTTAAGTCTGAAGTTTTGAGTCGATTAAATATTCCACCCACGCGCAATCCCCCCGTAAAGAAAATTTTATCTTCCACCGGAAGAATCACTGATGCGGAAAGATTGACTTGATCTCGATTTAGAGACGCCTTTTGTGGCAAAAGTCCTCTTACCGATTCTATTCCAGATTCATCGTGAACAAAGGATAACCCTAAGCCCCAACTCGGATCTTTAAATTTATTGTTTTTTGATCCACGACTGTTTGTTTTGAATAAGCAGTTGCGCATATCAAAAGCAAAACCTACCGTTTCGTAAGTTGCATTCCCTAGCGCACGCTGCCACTGATTTCTATAAATTGTAGATAACCTGATATCTGCTTCTTTTGGAATAAATCCTGTCAAGGCGGGATTCATCATCGGTTCCAAAGCTTGATATCTTGAAAAGTGTAAATCTTGGGCAGAAAGAACTGCCGTATGGCAAAGGAACAAGACAAAGAGTTTGACTATTTTAGTTCTCATTTTTTGAGGGTATTTTTGTAGCAAGTTGTTTTAAAATGATTTTAGCGGATCAAGGTGACAGTACCTTTTACTAGTTCCGTTTCGCCGTCAAGGTATTTAATTTCTGCATAGTACGAAAAGACGTCAGGAGGGAGCAAATCTCCTTTGAAAGTTCCATCCCATGCATTTTCTAGTAATTCCTCTTGTGGTGGAAAATTTTTGGACTCAAAAACGGTAGCGCCCCAACGGTCATAAATTCGGAAAACGTTGACCTGCTCAATTGATGGTAAACGACTTCTAATTCGGAAAACATCATTGCGACCATCTCCATTTGGGGTAAAAGTATTAGGAATATAATATTTGCGATTAAGTTCTACTTCGACGAGCGCAGTATCTCTCACTTCGCAATCATTTTCATCCGTCAGTACTACACTGTAAAAAGTAGTTTTTAGCGGTCCCGCAAAAGGATCTTCACAGTCTTCACAATCTAAACCGATTACCGGCATCCAAGAAAAATTAGCTCCGACGGCATTATGGTTCACTTGAATTTGTTGCGCTTCTCCCATCCCAAGCAAAAGACTATCTACTGGAATATCAATCCACAAAGAATCGGGCTCTGCAATCACAAAGTCACGTTCAAAAAGACAAGCATTCAAGTCTTCAATTTCTAGGTGATAACTTCCCGGAGAAAGATTTGGAAAAGAGGTTCCTCCTTCGTACGAGACTGGTCCTTCTAGTATTGTCGTGTATAAATCTGAAACACCACCACTAATCGTATCTAATTCGATCAAGCCATCATCAAAGCCAAAACAAGAAATGTGTGTTACACTACTTACCAATTCAATCTCGGGATGCTGTTTTACCAAAAAGACCTCAACGTGCTCACAATTGTTAGCATCGGTGATCGTTAGTTGATAATCCGCAGCTGCCACATTTTCAAGACAATTATTATTACTAACCCCATTGCTCCATACTAAGTTGTAAGGTTCTACACCACCACTTACGGCTACACACAAGCCACCATCGAAGCCATCAAAACAAGAAACAATTGTGCTATCACTAACTACGGCGACAAGTTGGTCTGCTTGATTAATGGTTAAAGTATCTAACCAAATACAACTATTATTATCGACAATCGTTAGCTGATACGTTCCTGCCATTAGTCCCATAGGATCTTCCAACACTGTAGCATTCGACCAGACAAATTGAAAAGGAGCAGTTCCTTGATTCACCGTTATATCAATGGCTCCCGTTGCATCTCCATAGCACAAAACATCTGTAAGTTGTGCACTCGCTTCGACGGGTTCATGAATCGTAATTATTGCTTGAATAGAATCTTTACAAGAGGGGAGCTCCACCAACAAGCTCACTTCGTAATTACCCGGCTGCTGAAAAACGTGTGCTACATTTTGTCCAAAGGCATTGGTACCATCATCGAAATCCCAAGTATAACTCAAATCATTACCAGCAACCGTAACCCCAAAATCAATTAAGTGTGGCGCACAACCTGCATTGTCAGATAAAGCAACTACTGGGTCTGGGGTCTGGCGAATGATTACGGGAATACTAAGATTGCGACTACAAATACCATTAATGGCAGTAAGTTGAATCGTAAAAGTGCCACCGTTCAAGTAAGTCACAACGGGATTCGTTGCGGTGCTCATTTCCCCATTTCCAAAATCCCAAAGGTAACTTGTGGCATTCGTAGAAAGGTTATTTATCGTTAACTCCACCGGAGAGCATGCCTGATTTAGGGTAAAAGTAAAATCTGGTAGCGCTTCGTCAAATACCGTAATTAATTGGTTAATAGTATCTAAACAACCATTATTATTGGTCACAACAAGACTTACCGTAAAGTTTCCAGCAGCGGTATAACTATGAACAGGAGTACAATCATTGGAGGTATTTCCGTCGCCAAACGCCCAAAAGCAGCTGACGATATTCCCTGTAGCCAAGCTCGTAAAGTCTACCATATCATCAACGCAAATTGAATCCGTTGATATGCTCATTTGTGCAACCGGTGCCGTAATCACGTTAATTAAAACGGAATCCTCATAGCTGCAACCATTAATGGAAACGCCCCTTACTTTTACGGTATAAATTCCTGCATCAACGTAACTGTGAACAGGATGATTGAGCGTAGAAATATTTCCATCGCCAAATTCCCAGAAGAAGTCTACGACCTCCGTAGCCGCGCATTCAAATTGAATAGACTCTTGTGGGCAGTAGACCGCCGTATTCAAAATATCAATGGTTGGATTTGGTAAGACCGTAATTAAAATGAAAGTACTATCAAAGCCACATCCAAATGCTTTTAAAGTTACTTTGTAGGTTCCGGGTGTAGTATAAGTATGGCAGACCGCTGGCATTGCTGTCGTATTTCCATCTCCCAAATCAAACAATAAATTTGCTCCTGGTGTAGAGAAACTTTCAAAACAAATTTCTTCTCCAACGCAGGCGGTCGTAGGATTCGTATTGAAAAAAGCAGTTACATCGGTCGGATTAATGATGATATCTTTCCTAATCGTATCCCGTCCACAACTGTTTATAGCGATGAGTTCAACTTCGTAGATCACAGGAATCGTATCCGCAAAATAAATTATGCCCGGTGGAAAAAAATCAGTAGCAGTCATTCCATTCCCAAAATCCCAAAAAATAGAATCCGGTAAACCTAAACTCACATTAGAAAAATGCACAGTATCGCCGGAACAGTATTCGATTTTGTCTGTTCCAAAATTAGCGATGGGCACGGGGAATACAGTAATCACTTCATTGACATTATCGCCACCACAACCATTCCCCACCGCTAGACTAATTGTATAGCTTGTATCTGACAAACCTGGTGCTAAAGTAATACTACCCGGATTAACTGCTGTGCTAAACACCGTGCCATCTAAACGCCATTCAAATGCCAGGTTTTCTCCTTGACTCAAATTTTCCAAAATTACTTCCAAAGGACCACAACCTTGCACTGGTGTAGCCGTAAAATCAATCAAACTAGGTGGCGCAGCGACTACAACGGTTTGCATCATACTATCTCGACATTCTCCAATAATTGCTACCATTTCAATCGTATGATTTCCAGTAGAAAGCGTAGAAAAAGGAGGCACAGCAGTCACGATATTATCAACCCGCCAAAGGAGAATATCTGCTATTGTTCCCGTGGTATTCACAACCAAGGGTTCTCCTTGACAAATCGTATCTGGCGCCGTAAAACTAGCAATCGGATCTGCAATCGTCACTACAATACTCGTCGCCCCATCGCACCCCGCACTACCACTTCCATTTACATTATAATCAACCACAACACTTGTTAACCCTAAAGCGTGCATAGTACTCACAACAAAAGTATCCGCTACAATACAAGTTGGACAATCTGTACTAGACCAAGTTCCACCTACTGGCGTAGCCTCCAAAACGAAAGACTCACTCCAAGAACACTTTTCTTGATCTTCCGCGGAAACAGCTACCCCGACTACCATTATGGTAATCGTTTCGGTATCTCGGCAATCACCAATTCCTTTTCCGTAAGTCAAGGTAGCAACTTCTATGGTTTGTGGATTATACCAAACAGAATCACCCACAATTACAATATTACTACTCCCCGACCAATCGCCTCCGAGTGGCGTATACCCTAATAAGATCATTTCTGTGCCGACGCAAAGCGTCGTATCATTAGATAGAATCGTAACGTCCTCTTGTGGAAAGACGACAAAGCTATCCGTTAAAATTTGCATTCCACACTCATTCATTAAGCTACACTCCAGTGCATAATCTCCTACGCCTAAGGAAAGTGGAAAATCTCCAGTGGGAATCACTATTCCATTTAACCGATAGGTAGCGAGAGGATTAAAGGGGTTCGGTTGGTATGCTGGGATTTCCAGACAAGCATCGGCTTGATCGTTGATCGTCAATGCTTCTGCGTCTAACACCTTAAAAATTAACGTATCGCGATCGGGTTGTCCACAACTATTGTTGACCGTAAGGACTACACTATAAATTCCCGCATTGAAAAAAACAAGTGTCGGATCAGAAATTGTAGGATTAGCTTGACTCGGTGGCATTACGATCCAGTTATAATTAACGGTACTCGTCAAAACGTTCCACAAATAACTAGTTTCGTTTTGAGAAAGCGTACTTCCGTCTAGCACAACCTCCCCTCCGCCACCTAAGCATACAACCAGCGTATCTGCCATAGGGTTAACAACACCTTCGGTAACCGTTGCTACTGCAATGGCAGGATCAATGACCGTTAGTGTTTCCGTGACAGTGGCCGTACCGCAAGGATTTTCAACGGTCAGGGTAACTTCATAACTACCGACCGCGTTATAGATATGGCATTCCTCTAAACCCGAGGTTCCATCACCATATGCCCAAGAAACGACGGTGAGTGCTTCCGTAGGGCAAGAATTATTGGTGAAACAAGCCTCATCTCCGACACAAATCGTTGCTGGAGAAATAGAAAAACCTGCGGTCGGAGGATTCCTGAAAGTTGCTTTAAAAGAACTATTTAAAACACTTCCATCTTCTAAAAAAGTTTCCAAAACAACAAAATGTTCTTCTTCGTAAGTACAAGTCATAAAGAAGTCCTCGAAACAATAATCATGAAATTGATCCGCAGGATTCATACTTCCTGGAACGGTAGTAATTGGTTTACCATCTCCCCAGTCAATCTCAAAATAATCAATGGGCGCAGGTAGTCCTGGTGTCACAGTAAGTTCTACACAGAGATTAAAAGTATCCTTAGTCAAACAAAACTGCTGATCTGGTCCGCAAGTTTGAATGGTAGGAGCAGATACCTGTGCAAGCGTAAGTATTGGCACCGTTAGTAAGCATACTAAAAGAAGTAAATATTTAGCGCCGTGGGTTATTTTTTTCATTTTATAAAAAGGGGTTAATGCATTTTTAAACAAGTTGCTTTTCTGGAGCAAGGTTTATATGTCGAAACTTGTAAATAAGCCTGAATATTTATTTTTAGATAAATTTGGGATAAGAATACGTTAGGATCTAAGTTAGTCTACAAAGGTAAACACTCTGTGTAAAAACGAACCACGATGTATCTTTTTATTTTTTGAATCGTAGCTAAAATTGGACAAAACTATGTCGTCAATCCTCATTTTATAGGAGTCAATGCTTCAATTGAGCAAACTTGAAGCAGCTGTATCAAATTTTTGGCAAATTTATTTTCGGAGAATGGGTAAATGACCTAAGACTAAAACAAGGTAGCTACAATGTTTTTAAAAGTAAACCAATTTTGTATTTTTATAGCGAAAAAATTACGATTATCAGTGACACTTCGATAATTCTTTCTTCTTCTTGCGTAAATATTTCACTGAATTTCGGCGGTAGTAATAAGTCACAATTTGTTGAGCGTACGAGCCCATCACCACCATAAATTTTTTAAGTTTTTTGATGAGCGAAGGTTTCATTCCTCTCGGTATATGTTTATTTAGTACGGCGTAGCAGACCATTCCTTGTTGAAAAAAAGTAGTTCCAAAATCTAGCATTAAAAGCAAAACTTCAGGAGGAATTGCTCGTTGTCCGGCTCGCAATAGACTATGCTTAGCGTGATCAATATGGTATTGAATGCGTTGTTTATCATCTCTACTTTTAAAGCATCTTCTTAGCAAACAATGCAAAGATTGATGTTTTTAAACCCAGAGAACACTAATAAAGCTATTTGTAAAAAAGACACTAGTAAGATTACGCTCACTAGTGTCTTTAAAACAGGAAGGACTCTATAAAAGAATCTAATATCTATGCTACAATAAATTATAAAGAATTATCCATAATATCTTGAACGCATTCAGGATTTAATAGTGTACTAGTATCCCCCAAGTTACTAGTGTCTTTACTGGCTATCTTTCTAAGAATGCGACGCATAATTTTTCCCGAACGAGTTTTGGGAAGCCCCGCAGTAAATTGAATTTTATTCAATTTAGCAATTGGACCAATCTGTTCTGCAATAATTTGATTGATTTCTTTTCTCAAATTATTATGATTTCTCCCCTCCCCAGTTTCCTTTAAAATTACATACCCATATAAGGCACTTCCTTTTACATCATGTGGAAAACCGACTATGGCACTTTCAGAAACTGCTGGATGTTCATTGATGGCATCTTCTATTGGGGCGGTGCCCAAGTTATGCCCTGAAACAATAATGACATCATCTACTCGACCTGTTATTCTGTAATACCCTACTTCATCTCTAAGCGCTCCATCTCCTGTAAAATACATATTTTCAAAAGCGGAAAAGTAGGTATCTTTATAGCGTTGATGATTTCCCCAAATGGTTCTCGCAATACTCGGCCAAGGAAATTTTATACATAGCCGCCCATCGACTTGATTCCCTTTTATTTCTTTACCATTTTCATCCATTAAAGCGGGTTGAATACCAATGAATGGTAAAGTGGCATAGGTTGGTTTTGTTGGAGTACAAAATGGAATTGGCGTGATCATAATACCTCCGGTTTCGGTTTGCCACCAAGTGTCAACAATAGGTGATTTTTTCTTACCGATATTATCATCGTACCAATGCCATGCTTCTTCATTAATCGGTTCGCCTACGGTTCCCAAAACTTTCAAGGAAGATAAATCATACTTTTCCACATTTTCTACACCTTCTTTTGCTAATGCTCTAATAGCTGTAGGTGCGGTGTAAAACTGGGTGATTTTATGCTTCTCAACAACCTCCCAAAAGCGACCGTAATCGGGGTAACTAGGAACGCCTTCAAACATCACCGTTGTTGCTCCATTTGCTAAAGGACCATAAACGATATAGCTATGTCCGGTTATCCAACCAATATCTGCTGTACACCAATAAATATCATTTTCTTTATATTGAAAAACATTCTTAAAGGTATAAGCACTGTAGACCATATATCCTGCGGTAGTATGAACCATTCCTTTGGGCATACCCGTAGAGCCAGAGGTGTATAAAATAAATAGTGGATCTTCGGCATCCATTACCGTTGCCGTAAGTTGATCGGAAGCTTTGTCCAATAAAGGCTGAAGCCACTCATCCCGTCCTTCTTTCATTTTGATTTCTGTATGGATGCGTTTTGCAACCAATACTGATTCTACCCCCTTACAATCCTTTAAGGCTTCATCAACAATTCCTTTTAAATTGATGGTCTTTTTACCTCGATAAGATCCATCAGAAGTGATCAGCATTTTACAATCTGAATCATTAATTCTGGTAGCTAGAGCTATAGAAGAAAATCCAGCAAAAACGACAGAGTGAATCGCTCCAATACGCGCACAAGCCAACACAGAAACTGCCAACTCGGGTATCATTGGTAAGTAAATACAGACCCTATCTCCTTTTTTAATTCCTCTAGATTTTAGCACATTTGCAAACTTATTTACCCGATGGTATAAGTCTCTATAAGTGATGTGTTGCGCAGCTTCTTTTGGGTCATTTGGTTCAAATAAAATAGCGGTTTTATCTGCTCTTGTGGTAAGGTGTCGATCTATACAATTTTCTGTAATATTTAACTTTGCTCCCTCAAACCATTTTACTTCTGGCTTTTTAAAATCCCAGCTTAAAACATTATCCCATTTTTTGCGCCACAGGAAATGTTCTTCCGCAATTTCTTCCCAAAATATTTCAGGATTACGTATAGATTTTCTATAAACTTTAAAATACTCTTCTAGGTGTTTTATATGATAGTTACTCATTATTAATAGTTTTTTTTATTTATGAACCCCGATGTTTTGGGTTTGGTAAATTGATTTTATTTCGGCTATTATTGAAACGTCGTCAATGGTTGACGGTGTATTGTAGTGATGTTCATCGGCAATATTGCGCAGTAGTTTTCGTAAGATTTTTCCTGAACGTGTTTTGGGTAATCGTTTAACAGCTAGTACTTTTTTAAAGAAAGCTACTGCACCAATTTGTTTGCGTACCGCTTGGATAATTTCTCTTTGAATAGTATCCTCTTCAGAAACTTCGCCTGACTTTAATACGACTAGTCCCAGTGGCTTTTGTCCTTTCAGTTCGCAATGTACCCCAAAGACCGCACATTCTGCAACAGCTGGATGAGCGGCTACAATTTCTTCCATGTCTGCGGTAGATAATCGATGACCAGCGACATTAATAATATCGTCTACCCGACCTGTGATAAATACATAGCCATCTTCATCTTTATAACCTCCATTTGGATCTTCTTTTTTGATGGCCCGAATAGCTGTTGGTGCCGTAAACATAACTTTTACTTGGTGCTCACTGATTACTCGCCAAAAAGTGGAAGCATCTGGTGTCTTTATAGGCTTACCTTCAAATAGAATGGTGGTATTTCTATTGAGCAATGGGCCGTACACAATATAACTATGCCCAACCACCCAACCTACATCACTGGCTGCCCAAAAAGTATCTCCTTCCGCTACGCCATAAACATATTTCATAGAAAATTTTAAAGCAGTAGCATAGCCACCGGTATCTCTAATAATTCCTTTGGGCGTTCTTGTTGTTCCAGAGGTATATAAAATATAGGAAGGATGTGTTGATGCTACTGGAATGGCTTCAATCGAGTTGGAGGTTTCCACCAAGTCGGCATAATCTAAATCGTAATTTTTCTTTGGAATTTCTACTCTTAATTTTCGGTCAAAAACAATAACGTGTTCTGGTTTATGTTTTGCTTTTGCGAACGCTTCATCTACAAAAGGCTTGTAGGGAATAATGCGATCTATTTCTATTCCATTGGAAGCGGTAATAATCGCTTTTGGTTTACAGTCATCAATTCGGATAGCCAATTCGTGAGGAGCAAAGCCACCAAATACTACCGAGTGTATTCTCATTGCTGTGGAGTTTTAGGATTTAATAGACCAAACCAATCTGGATTGAGCACCTTTAGCTTTATGAGAGACCAAGGCATAACAATAAGGCATATACCGATTACAAGAGATTGCAATACGGTTACATTTGCTTCGCTTTCAAACTTTATTCGATAGAACAAAGTGAGTACAACATAGATAGTTATAAGAATATCTGATGTACGTGGTTCTATTTGAAAATTCATGCCTTAAAATTTTAATTAAACATTGTTTGTTTGCACACAAAACCAATATTTAAAATAAGTACATAAGACAACTTTTAATTCAAAAGTTCTAATATTTCTGAAATTATTTTTTTTACTGAAAAAGGTTTAACTAAATATTTATCTGCTCCAAGCTTTAACCCCTTTTCAATATCTGAAGTTTTATTTTTTGCGGTTAAGAAAACTACCTTTGTAGCTTCTAGTTTTTTTGTATTCCTAATATGTTTTAACGTTTGATAACCATCTACATTCGGCATCATAATATTTAATAGTACGATGTCTGGAATATGACTTCCTACCATCTCTTGCAATAAACACTTAAAAGCCTTTTTTTTTAAAGGCGTATTCTAGTGACATTACGATGTTCGGCTCATCATCAACAATTAAGATTTTGTACTTCATAGGATTCTGACTAAATTTAATGAATTGGTAAAGTAAAAACAAATTTTGCTCCTCTTTTTATTTGCATATCTGCCCATATTTCACCTTTGTGCTTTTCTATAATTTTTTTGGAAATTGCTAGACCTAATCCGCTACCTTCTGGCTTCATGGTATTTTGATTTTGAGATTGATAAAATTTATCAAAGACAGAATCAATATCTTCTACAGGAATACCTTTACCATTATCTTTTATAGAGATTATTAGTACTTCATCTCCTAATTTATAATCTACTTCAATGTGTCCAGATGTTGGCTCACAAAACTTTATAGCGTTAAAAATTAAGTTGGTAAAGACTTGGAGAATCCGGTCTTCGTCATAATTCAACTTAAAATGATGAATATTTATAAAACTTATAGTTATCCCTTTCTTAGCTGCTATATGCTGCGTATTGGCAACTGCTTTTTTTATAGTTTCTTGAATATCCAGATAGCTCATTTCTAAACTCAACCGTGCTGTTTCTAGTTTTTCAAAATCAAGAATATTATTTATCAGGTGGCCTAACCGATCGGAGTCTTGAACTATATTGAATTATAATGCTGATTTCTAATTGAATTGAATTAGTAATTTAATGCCCAGTAGCTGCTCCAGCTCCTGATGGTACTCTAATGTTCTCCACAATTTCTTGAACATCTTCTGGCGGTGCAGGCGTCATTCTTGAAACAATCATAGATATTACAAAATTTACAAGCATGGCAATGGATCCAAATCCTTCTGGTGAAATACCAAACCACCATTCGCTTGCTGGTGGCTTTTCGCCTAACCAACCTAACTTGAATTTAGCCATATAGAAAAACATTAATCCCAATCCTACTATCATTCCTGCAATGGCGCCTTCTTTATTCATTCGCTTATCGAATATCCCCAGCACAATGGCGGGAAAAAAGGAAGCGGCGGCGAGACCAAACGCTAAAGCGACAACGGCGGCGACAAAGCCAGGTGGATTGATCCCAAAATAACCAGCAACAATAACAGCTACAGCGGCAGCCAGTCGTGCAGCGATAAGTTCGCCTTTCTCGCTAATCTTCGGCATAAATATTTTCTTTAATAAATCGTGAGAGATAGAAGATGCGATTACTAATAATAATCCTGCGGCAGTAGATAATGCAGCAGCTAAACCTCCGGCACCTACTAGAGCGATCACCCAATTAGGCAATTTAGCAATTTCTGGATTTGCCAATACCATAATATCACGATCTATTGTTAATTCGTTCGTCTTTTTATCTGCAACGTATTGCACTAGGCCATCCCCATTTTTATCGTTAAATCCTAATAGTCCCGTTTTTTCCCAGTTTGCAAACCACTGCGGTAAGTCTTCGTATTTTTCTTCACTTACTGTTTCTATAAGGTTTACTCTTGCAAAAACAGCAACCGCTGGAACTGCGGTATATAGTATCGCAATGAATAATAAAGCCCAACCTGCAGATTTACGAGCATCTCTGACACGAGGTACCGTAAAGAAACGAACAATAACGTGAGGCAAACCAGCTGTACCAGCCATTAAAGCTAGTGTTATTGCAAAGACATCTATCTTGGATTTATTACCCGTTGTGTATTCACTAAAACCAAGTTGGGAATGGAGACCATCTAATTTATCTAGCAAGTAAACGCCATCTTCTCCTGAACCTCCAAAGCCTAGTTGTGGAATAAAATTGCCAGTCATTTCAAAAGAAATAAAAATAGCAGGAACCATAAACGCAAAGATAAGAACACAATATTGTGCAACTTGTGTATAGGTGATCCCTTTCATTCCACCAAGTACAGCATAGAAAAGTACGATAGCCATACCAATATAAACCCCCGTATTAATTTCTACTTCTAGGTATCTAGAAAATACAATTCCGACACCTCTCATTTGTCCAGCCACATAGGTAAATGATACAATTAATGCTGCAACTACTGCAACAACCCGTGCCACGTCAGAGTAATACCTATCTCCAATAAAATCGGGTACGGTAAATTTTCCAAACTTCCTTAAATATGGCGCAAGTAATAATGCTAAGAGCACGTATCCTCCAGTCCATCCCATCAAATATACAGAGCCATCATAGCCCCCAAAAGATACAATACCTGCCAATGAAATAAAGGAGGCTGCAGACATCCAATCCGCAGCCGTTGCCATACCATTAATAATTGGTGGCACACCGCCACCAGCTACATAAAAATCTTTCGATGATCCGGCTCTAGCCCAAATTGCAATTCCAATATATAGTGAAAAAGAGATTCCTACTAGAATCCAGGTCCAAGTTAATATTCCCATTATTTTTATTGTTTTTATGTTAATCTATTTGACTTCATTCTAAATGATATTGAAGTTGTTTTAAAATGATGTTAGAAATTGAAGATAAAGGCTTGTAATTCAGGACGAAGCTCTTTTTGAGTTTCGCAGCCATAGCTGCGGTGACGATAAAAAGCTGAAGTACTGGGTTGCAATGCTTTATCTGTAAATAT
>JBGCFY010000299.1:0-21891 GCA_045110315.1 Saprospiraceae bacterium | reverse complement strand
TGTTTTACCTCACGTTAATAAAACAAAAAAGCCGAGTCGTTAAACTCGGCTTAATTCACTGATTATCAGTTTGGTACCCCCGGGGGGAATCGAACCCCCACTCCCGAAGGAACTGGATTTTGAATCCAGCGCGTCTACCAGTTCCGCCACAAGGGCAAAGGTACTATTTGTGCATCCGAGAACACACACACTTTAAGGTTGGTAAACATAATATCCCTAAAGCGATGCAAATTTATTCAAATTTTCTTTAATGCTCAACAAGTAGCGCTTTTTTAAATAATAATTTTTTATCGTATCCAAAAGATCTGCCTGTTCCAGGCGATCCTCGTAGTTGGCGAGGGCAGTTGCGGCGCTCGTATCGAGGGCGTTTTGCTGTTCTTCCAAACTAGATAATACGCTTTGATACGCTTCCGGCTCAAAATCAAACTCTAATTCCATTAGGGCTTCGTTGATGTCCATCATCTCGAGGAGGAAAGCCTGTGGAAGTTTGTTTTTACCCTCCTCGGCGAGGGCTCCTTTGAGATCTAGCAAGTACTTCATCCGCTTGTCAAAATCAGCCAAAGTTTGGTAGGCTTGGTTGTTGAGCGTGGATAACTCTAGAATTTCCGCTTGCTTAGCTTCGGGAGCTAGCGTATAGAAATCAGGATGGTACTTTTTGCTATTGGCATAAAACTGGCGTTTGAGCGCTGCTTCATCCAAAATAAATCGTACGGGTAAATCGAAAAATTCAAAATAATTCATTGCCTTTAACTATTTAAGTACTTAACCCCGTAACCAGCGAATTAAATCCATCCCGTTGGCATAGACCACTAAGCCTAGAATGAGAATAAAACCAATCAAGGTTGCCCATTCCATGAATTTATCACTCGGCTTCCGTCCCGTAATAATTTCGTACAATAAAAACATCACGTGACCACCATCTAAGGCCGGAATCGGCAACAAGTTCATGAAAGCCAAAATCAAGGAAATAATCGCCGTCATTTTCCAAAATCGCTCCCAAATCCATTCGGTACCGTACATCGAACCAATCGTTCCAAATCCACCCAAACTCTCCGAGGCTTTAATCTTACCTTTAAACATTTGCCCAAAGGCCTTGAATTGGTCACCCAAAAAACTCAAGCCTTTATTCGTGCCCGCTGGCAAGGCGGCAAAGAAACTGTACTCCTGTGTTTTCGTTTGGAAATAATCATCCGGTCCATTGCGTTGTATTCCAATGAAACCTTTTTCGTTGGTCGTGAGCTGATTGGTTAAAGTATCTCGATCTCGAACGACGGTGAGTTTTATGTCTTGTTCTTTCAATTTTACTAATTGCCGCCCCAATTCATTGAAGTAATCATATTTTTTACCATTCAAACCAATTACCTTATCACCCGGCTTGAGGATGCCATTGGAAGGACCGTCGGTGTCAACGGTTTTGATTTCAAATGGAATGCGTGGTTCGTATAAAACGGCTCCCTTATTGTCTGAACCCGATAGAATCGTTACAAATTTTTCGTCAATCGGTAAGTCAATTACCTGACCATCTCTGCGCACTTTTAGCGTACTAGCATTATTGATAATGATTTCTCGGAGCGTCAAACGGTCATTGAACTTCTCGAGTTTTACACCACCAGCTTCCAAAACGAAGTCACCGTCCCGTAAACCCATTTCTTGTCCCAAACTATCCGCATAAATCCCATACGTGGCATTTTCAGTCGGCAAATACTTTTCTCCCCAAATCCAAAGCACCATTGCGTAAAGCAAGAAACCCAAGATAAAGTTGACCGTAACCCCACCCAACATAATAATCAAACGCTGCCAAGCTGGCTTCGAACGAAACTCCCAAGGTTGGGCTGGTTCTTTCATCTGCTCCAAATCCATGCTCTCATCAATCATTCCCGAGATTTTGACGTAACCACCTAAGGGCAGCCAACCAATTCCGTATTCCGTTTCCCCTTTGGTATATTTAAAAAGAGAAAAACCAGGGTCAAAAAACAAATAGAACTTTTCTACTCTTGTCCCAAACCACTTCGCAGGAAAAAAGTGCCCGCATTCGTGTAAAACAATAAGAATAGATAAACTCAGCATCAGCTGACCAATCATAATCACGTAATCCATAATAATATTGTTGTTGTTTTAGCAAAAGGGGAGACTCAACAATGTTGTCCTTGATGCTCCATCATCCTTGCTAAAGTATCATGTTAGTTATTTAAATGTGGTCGTGTTGTGCTAGTACTCTAGCGAAACAAAAAAGCTTATTTTTTACAAACCACGATGTTTTGATTTTGAAGCTGTTTTTAGCTAATTCTAAAACAAGTTCAACGGATACTCAACGGCGAAACGACGTTGATTGTTTTAAAAACTGGGGCAAAGGTAAGAATTTTTTAGCCTAGTTTACCCTAATTTGTTTTCCTTCCCGTATTTTACCACAAATTTTGTAAATGAACTTATTTTATACCTCAGATATTCAGGGCGATTTGGCCTTTTTACCCATCGAAGAAGCGCGCCATTGTGTGCAGGTTTTACGGAAAAAAATAGGTGATCAATTGCATTTTGTAGATGGAAAAGGAGGTTTCTACTCGGGAGAAATTATCGAAACGGGCAAGAAATCTTGCGGTTTGCGTATCCAAAAGCAACAATTAGAGTATAATAAAAGAGATTTTCGATTGCACCTCGCGATTGCACCAACCAAAAATATCGCTCGTTTAGAGTGGTTTTTGGAAAAAGCAACGGAAATTGGTATTGATGAGATTACGCCGATTCTATGTCAACGGTCAGAACGAAAAAGAATTCGGATCGATCGCTTAGAAAAAGTGCTCGTTTCCGCCATGAAGCAGTCCTTGAAAGCATACTTGCCGAAATTGAATGAATTGACCAATTTGAAAAGCTTTTTGGGCGAACCAAGACCGGCAACAACGCAATCGTTTATCGCACACTGTGATTATGAAGAAAATTCCGCCTTACACCAAAATTATCAAGCCGGAAAGGACGTTATCATATTGATCGGTCCCGAAGGTGATTTTTCGGAATCGGAAGTTCAACTGGCACACGAAAAAGATTTTAAAAGTGTTTTAATGGGCAAAGCGCGCTTGCGTACGGAAACAGCAGGCGTGGTCGCTTGTCACACCGTTAATTTTTTAAACGAGCTGCGTTAAGTACATTGTATAAGATACTGAGTTTTGCTCGCAGTCAGCATGCTGGCTTTATTTAAATAACTTCTCTAACAACCTTTTTATAAAGGGAATGATATAAACTTTTTTCATGAAAAAATTACTCTTCGTTGCACTCTTAGCTGGTATGTCTGCCTTTAGTTGGACCGCAGAAGCACCCGCGTTAAAAATGGCTTTGCTCAAATACAATGGGGGAGACTGGTATTCCAATCCTACCGCTTTACCCAATTTAGCACGCTTTTGCAACGAGAAAATCGGAACAAACTTTGACCCCGATTACACGACGGTAGAAACGGGCAGTGCAGAACTCTTCAATCATCCTTGGATTCATATGACGGGACACGGAAACGTTATTTTCTCGGATACGGAAGCAGAAAACTTACGGAATTACCTCATGGCAGGTGGCTTTCTTCATATTGATGACAATTTTGGAATGGATCCTTACATCCGAGTTGCTATGAAAAAGGTATTTCCGGAATTAGAAATGGTGGAGTTGCCTTTCGAACACGACATTTTCAAAAGTAGCTTTGAATTTAAAAATGGTTTACCCAAAATCCACAAGCACGAAGATCAACCCGCACAGGGCTTTGGCTTAATTTGGGAAGGTCGTTTGGTCTGTTTCTATACTTTTGAATGTGATTTGGGCGATGGTTGGGAAGACCAGAGTGTACACAAAGACTCCGAAGAAGTGCGAGAGCGTGCCCTGAAAATGGGGGCTAATATTGTGCATTACGCTTTTGCGCAATAAAAATAAAAGAGCACAGGAGAAATTAAAAGGATTGAGAAAAGGGTAGTAATGGGGAGGCTTATTGCCAAATAGCATTCCGTTTTCGTTTCACGTATTGCTTGATGTTGAGCCAAAACGCTACGAAAAGGTAGAAGATGATTGGAGAACCCAAAGCGACAAAAGAAATATAGATAAAGTAAACACGCACCCGTGCAGATGCAATTCCCATCTTTTCTCCTAGGTAGTTACATACCCCAAAGGCCGATCGTTCCAAAATATTTTTTACTTGATTCATCATACAATTATTGGTCTATTCGTAGACAATGCAGGTCAATTGTGACCCTTTCTTTAATGGAGTTTTGTTTGAAAATGAGTTGAACGTTGAAGCTTCATCTACCACAACATTTTTCAGTCACCCCAAAATCCAGTTGGTTGTATTCGGGAAGTTAGTAAACAACTTCGGTGTTAGGATTTAAGCATAGACTAAAAGCGGAAGTAGTAAAACTCGTGGTTTTGTCCGTAAATTTAAAGATTTTTTACGAGCAAATCATGCTGTTGGTTTCTACCAATTTAATAAAATTTTAGAAACATTGGTAGTAATTGCCTCAGATTTTCTCAGAAAACACTACTAAACTACTCGTATTCAAGGACTTCAATTAAAAAAAGACATTACCGTTTGAAGGATAATGTCTTTTTTGGCAAAATCGTTTAAGCTATTGTCTTGCTGCCTAAACAACCTCAGTTGATATTTTACTCGGAAGAAAATCGGTAGTATCTTGAATTTCGTGATCGTCATTTTTTTGGTATTAAACCGTTTGCTATGCCGTAGCAAGCTAGTTGTCTATCTCCATCACACCTGCCGGTACTTCAATCGCCTTAGCAATAGAAATTCGATCTTCGAAGATCGTAGCAGATTGATTCTTAAAATTGACGTCTAATTTTACGTAGTAATCTCCCGCTGTGGGATAGCTGTAAGAAAAAGTCTTACTAGCTACTTTTTTAACCAAACCATTGCCCAAATTGAGGACATAATCAGCCTGATCATTATAGCGTTCGATGGTGAATTGAAGCGGTTCATTGGCTTCCCTGGCACCGTCAATCGAAACGTGTTGATATCGGGTACGGATAATAGTATGCTGATGTTCTGCATTGGATTTGTCCGCGGTGTATACGACAAGACTACCATTTTGTGGAGTCGGGGGGGAGTCGTAACGGTTGGACGTAAGAACACTCGTTTTGTTTGATTTAATTTTAGATGAAGGTCCTGTGATAGCTGAATTGATGACATATAAGAAGCCAAAAATTCCGATCAGGATGAGTAAAAACTGGAAAAATTTTTCTCTCGATTTACTTCTTTGGTCGGCTTTTAGTTCTGCAATGTACCTTTCCAACTCATAGGAGGTGTTTACCTCAAGATGTTTGTCAAGTTCACGCATATGGGATTGTTATTTAAATGTGTTTCGCATTTCAGTAGAATCTGAATGTCTGTGATGTTCATGTATAAGCGTTCGCCGAGTAGCCTGTCAATGCTGGCAACCCATCATGGGGGGAATGGATCGTGCCGTAATCTCTCTTTTGAGATTGCAATATGGGGGGAGCAAGCACTTCGCATAACGCTTGTTCCATAGTCTTTTTACCGCAAATTTCACGCCAGCTCTTGGCTTTTTAGCCCTGATAACCAAGGACTAAGGTCTGAAGCAGCAGTTGAATTTTCTCTTTTTTTCTACATATTTTATTTTAAAATCATATATAATTCCCTCTTATCTGTTGGATAGGAAAAAATCAGCAACTTGCGGGCACTAGTCCAAAAAATGAGCTGCACAACTCAATTTTTTTTTAAAATAGCTTTTTTTAAAATAAGAATAGGGGAGGAAAGTTGGCCTTTTAATCGGCCTTAAAGAGAAAATGATCTCATAAAGAGCGAATAATACGTTAAATTTTGTCCCAATCGAAGGAATCATTGTATCGTTTTCAATCGAAAAATGGGACATCATCCACGTTCCAAAAATCCCGAAAGAATGCTATAAACTCATCTAGCACGAAATGTTATGGCGCTAAATCATTCACAATAAAAACTCCGATAGCGCGACATAACGATGCTGAAGGCTAAAAAAAAGCAAAAAAAATTAAGTACAGCGTGCTGCTATACTTAATTTTTTTGAAGCGTTTATTTTTGCTACTTACTGATCGGTTATTTTCCGTTAAGGAGAAAGCTAAAGCCAATAGTTCGTTTAAGATTCTTTCTTATCTTTCGGCAACAGCAGCCACAAGCCACCATAATGATGTAAGGCACTCGCTTTACGTTGCGCGTTTCGACCTACTCCCGTGTACAAATCAACGTGTCCAGCACCTTTAATCGCTCCGCCGATATCTTGTGCGAGTAATAATCTAAATTCGTGGTGCGAAAAGTTTCTGCGCTTGTCCAAAACGGGAACAGCAGCTAATACACAACTTCCAAGTGGAATATACCGAGGATCTACAGCAATAGAATAATCCGTCGTTAAGGGTACAACTCCTGCACCAGTTGTTTTCATAGATTTAGCTGGCGTAAAGAAAACGTAAGAGCTATTAACAAAAAGTACTTCTTCCAATAAGGCTGGATTTTGATCAAAGAACTTCCGCAACCGCGTCAAGGATACATTTTCTGGTGTAGTAATACCTTGTGCTATCATATATTTACCAATACTGCGGTAACGGTGACCATTACTACCATCAAAAGCAAAAAGCTGTTGGCTACCATCAGGATATTCTACCACACCACTTCCTTGGACTTGCATGAAATAGATATCAACTAAATTTTTAGCGTAAGCCAATTCTAAGCCTTTATTCTTCAAAACACCTTCTCCATCAATCTGTTCGCGCGTAGGAAGTTTTCCAACCCAATTTTTAGGGCGCGTATAAAAAGGATATTTATAAACGGCGTCTGCGGTCTTTTTTACCTTCAAAACGGGCGTAAAGTATCCTGTAAAGTGTACATTTCCTCTTCCATCCTTACCCTTAATACGGTGTGCGGCTAAGGCATCTTTGATGAAATCTACATCCGTTTCCAATAAAATATGAATGGTTTCTTCTAGTTGGTCTAAATTAACAGATAAATCGCCTAATTCGTGCTGGTACTTTTGTTTCTTTCTTTTCAGTAATTTTAGCTGCTGCCGTAAACCATAAATGACTTCCTTGCTAAAAGCAGGAAATTCGAATTCATTTAAGTCATTAGAGGTGTAAAGCTGCTTGACAGATTTGACACTTGTATTCTTGCCATCGAAAGCAAATTCGTGTGCTGCTAGATCGTACACTTCGTTGTGGTCGATTGCTGCTTCGGCTGGTTCAACATCATCAAGTTCAGTGCTAAGTTGAGGGTCCTGTATCTCTTCCTCGGTGGGAGGCGAAAGTTCCTCTGCGAGGACTTCAAGATCAGCGGTGTCGTGCTGGTAGGACTGGGTTAGACATACCACTGCGAACAGTAGTAATAAAGGGATTTTATTGTTCATGAGTTTGCTTATGGGTGATTTTTGGGAACTGGTTTGATTATAAAAATCAAGAATTAAAATATCGTTGTTACAGGGTAATTTTATCTATTCTGTAGTAATATTGTATGATAGTGTTCCAGTACTTTCAAATCGGGCACAAAATTAGACCTTTTTACTCAGCTATACAAGTTTTTATAGTCAAATGTTCAAATAAAGCTCGTGTTTAAGTATTTTTACCTGCTTTTTTAAGACATTTTTAACGTTTTTAAACAAATTGCACCCTTGATAAAGTACCGTTTTTATTGGGTTTTGGAGGGTTGCTTGGCGAAAATATTACACAAAATATGTTTAGGTTCAAGAATTAAGGATTTTTGAGCGTAACCGAGAGATTTGGAGGGTATGGAGGGAGAAAATATTGATGTATACGGTAAAAATATAGCTTAAACGCATCAAATATTAATCCCGTAGAATAGTAGAGAAATATTGATTTTTGAACATCTAATCTTGAATATTGATTGAAAAATGATCAAACGTTGCCAAAAAATGGACAACAAATCAGCATTCAATATCCCAGCATTCAATATTCATTATTTAAAAATAATTTGATGCGTTTAACCTAGTGAAAATACACAAGTGGTGAAGGTTTACTTTTGAATCGCCAAATTTGCCAATCCTTGTCTTCGAATGGCATTTATCTTTTGCGTATCTTGCGCGCCAACATATGAAGGATCAATTACAGTATAAAAAGTCGATCGCGGATTACCTTGAACTATCTCCGACACAAGTCACGCTTTTTTGGAAAGGAAGAGTAGGACTCTACGGTATTTTGCAAGCCTTAGGAGTCGGTCCTGGCGATGAGGTTATTATTCCTGCTTTTACTTGTGTAGTCGTTCCCAATGCTATCAAATATCTGGGTGCACGACCTATTTACGCCGAAATTGATGCACAGACCTATAATATAGCAGTTGAGCGGCTTGCTGAAAAAATTACGCCGCAGACGAAAGTGATACTCGCACAGAATACCTTTGGATTGTCTAGTGATTTTGATGGGATTCAAAGGATTGCCGAAAGGCAAGGTATTCGAGTGATTGAAGATTGTACGCACGGCTTTGGTGGAACCTACAAGGGTCAACCCAATGGAACACTCGCGAGTGCGGCTTTCTATTCTACCCAATGGAATAAGCCTTTTTCGACGGGCTTAGGTGGAATTGTCGTTTGTCGAGACCTTGCGCTCGCGGAGCAGTTGGCTCAGTTTGAGGCGAAGGTAGCAACGCCGAGTTTCAAGACTGACCAAATGTTATCTTTACAGCGCTTCGTCCGTAGCAATTTATTACCACCAGCTTTATACTGGTCCGCACTCAAGTTATACCGTTTCTTGAGTAAGCATAACTTAATTACAGGTTCTTCTCAAGGGACAGAATTAGAAGAACCCGTAATGCCACCTGATTATCTGTGGGGAATGTCTGCGGCACAAGCACGTGCAGGAATCAAAGCCCTCCAATCCTTTACTGAAAACCTAGCACACCGTCAACAAATCGCCGCAATTTACCACGAAGGATTAGCCAAAATTGGAATTACTCCGCCATTGGTGCCCGCTTACGCCAATCATACTTTTATTAAGTATCCGATACTCGTCAAGGATCGACCAACATTTTTGCGCCAAGCAGAAAAAGAGAAAATCCAACTTGGCGACTGGTTTTTGAGCCCGATTCATCCCATTGAAAAAAACTTTGAGCGCTGGGATTATCCTTACGGAACCTTTCCCATCGCCGAAAAAATTAGCGAACATATGCTGAATCTTTCTACCGATAAAAGCATTAGTATAAAAGAAGCACACCGCATTGTTACATTTTTACAACGGAAGCAAGCAGCATTGTGCCTACCAAATCTCAATCTTTAGTCCTAGGTTTATTTTAAAATTCAACATGACGAAAGGAATCGCTTTGATCTTATTTGCTACCTTCGCTTTTGCGATCATGAACACATTGGCGAAAGAGTTGAGTAGTTTTCCTCCACTACAAGTAGTTTTCTTTCGGGCCTTCGGAACGTTCATTTTTATTTTTCCTTATATGCTTTATCGCAAAGTAAGTCTCATCGGTAATCATCCCAAAATACTTGCCCTTCGAGCGCTTGTGGGGGTTGTTTCCTTGGCTACTTTTTTTATGGCGGTACAAAGAATTCCACTTGGTTCTGCAATTTCAATTCGTTATCTCGGACCTATTTTCGGAGCGATGCTGGCGGCTTATTTTTTAAAAGAAAAAATTACACCATGGCAATGGTTGAGCTTTGCGATTGGATTTTCTGGCGTGATCGTTTTGAAAGGCTTTGATCTTCGAATTGATTATTACAGCCTAGGCTTACTCATTATTTCGGCACTTTTCGTGGGAATGGTCTTCGTTCTGATTCGCTATTTAAGCACACGGGAACATTATCTTACCATCATTAATTATTTTATGGTAGTTTCCATTAGTGTGTCGCTGTGTTTTATTTCGACATGGCGAATGCCGGTTGGAACAGAGTGGTGGTCCGTTATTGGAATTGGGATTTTTGGTCTCGTCGGTCAAGTTACCATGACGCAAGCTTTTCGTACGGAAGAAACGAGTGCGCTCGCTCCTTTTAAATACATGGAATTGGTATGGGCACTTTTCCTAGGTTTTTTCTTTTTTAAAGAAACGTACGAGTGGTTGCCCTTTCTGGGAATTTTACTCATCATCGCAGGAATGTTACTTAATGTTTTTGGTAAAAATAAAAAAGCAACACCCGCATGATGCAGGCATTGCTTTTCTTATAGTTTTTTATAATTGAACAGTAACTATTCTAGCTAGTGTTTTACAACTTTATACTGGAATGAATCCTGCGCTTGTTGTACTTGTATGAGGTAAACACCTTCCGCAAAACTTCGCATATCTACCGTAAGTACTGGCGCAGTATTAGGCTCGATATTTTGTTCCCAAACCAAAATCCCAGTCGCACTGTAAATCCTAACTAAAGCTTCGTTTGATAAACTTTCTTTAAAATCAATACTCAAATTACCTTTCACGGGATTAGGATAAACGGCAACCGTCGCCGCTCGATCTACTTCCAAGATAATTAGGTTACTGTATTCAAAGCTGCCATCCGTATCCAACATTTTCAAGCGGTAATAATGCTTGCCCGTCGAAATGTTTTGATCTAGAAACTTGTAGCTTTGTCGTTCCTGCGTATTCCCTTGAGCGGTAACTTTACCAATATTCGTAAATTGTACGCCATCAAAAGAACGTTCTACCACAAAGTGGTCACTATTGATTTCACTTAAAGTAGTCCAAGTTAAATGATTTCCTTCGTTCGGTACGTGCTTACCATCAAAACGGAACAACTCAATTGGTAAAGGAAGTAAATTATTCCCCAAAGCAAAACCAGAAAATCCAGTTGTGAAATTAGCCGTATAACGAAAGCCGCTACCATTACTAAATCCACTAACCATCGGTTGAGAAAGTGTTGTCGTACTCGCATTCATCATATTTCCAGGTGACTTGACCAATACCAAATCCGCTACAGTATTTCCTCCCGTATTATCGGCAACCCAGCCGTCAATCTCTTCGGTAGTATAATACAAACTAATATTGTAAGCACCGCTCGCATTATTATTGGTGGGCACGACGCGGAAAGTCTTACTCGTTACTTCTCCTACGTTGGTTGCTGGAATACCTTGTGCAGATTCTCCTGCGTTTTCAACGTAAACTTCCGTACAGCCATAATCGTGTGCGCTTAAATTTTCAATGCTCAGCATGACACTGCCCGCCGTCGGATCGTAAAAATGTACCGTCTCGTTGGGACCTAAATATTGTGTATCAAAAACACCAGTGCTAACTTTAGTTTGAATGGCAATGGCTGCTTGACCAATGACTTCTACGTTATCAATCGCCCACCAATAATCCCACTCGGCAACATATCTAAATTGAACTTGCATATTGGCACTTGCATAAGGCGTGATATCAATGGAAACATGATTCGGCGCATTCCATGCACCGGTGCTACCATCATCTTCATCCCGTAGAAATACACTTTGCCAAATTGCTCCGTCAAATACCCTGACCTCCATGGTCTCTACGGTACCACCATCATATACGCGCAAGTATTCGTCAAATTCTAGCGAAAGCTGCGTCATATTTAAGCCATTAAAGCTGGGAGAAGTAAGGATTTCATTTGAAGTTGAACCACTACCTGCGGCATCACTGTCGACAAAAACAAAGTCATTTCCATCCAAAGTATTATTTGTATTGTTAAGATAACCACTTACAACGGACCAAGTATCGGTAGTACTACCACCGTCATTAACCGTCCAGCTGCCTAAACCTCCATTGAATCTTTCGGCAAAAATCGTCACCGGAAGTGTGGTGTTGCTTGGATCTTCGTCATCGTCTTCAATGTTCAAGGTATGCATATCTCGATTTGGATTTAAGACCGCGTTTCCACCATTGGCGTTTACGTTAAGTTGTAGGACAACGTTTTCTGTTCCTTCCACGTAAGCATCATCAAAGACACGCACTCGAATAGTATCGGATAGTTTGGTACTCGTTAAGTCGAGGTTCATAGTATCTAAGGTAAAATCTGCGGTACTACCTGCCGTTGCGGTGCCTGTAATAGCGACGGTTAGCGTTGTCGTTTGGGAAGGTGCGCGAGTAATTTTTACAATAATATCTCGCTCTAGGTAATCCAAACAAGTTGCATCAACATTAGCGTCTTGCTCTGCCATAGAACTGCTAGCCATTTCAAAATAAACGGTCGGATCATTGCAAAGGTAAGCGCCATCAAGTGTTGTGGTTCCGGTATTATCAGGATCCAACCAATCTTTGAGGCGGCGATAATCTTGTGCGTTATTATTATTTGTCCAAGAATAAGATACTTTTCCGTAAATGCCAGGATCGTTGGCAGGGTTGCTACAATTAATACTACTTCCACCGTGTAACTGACCGATAATGCGGGCGTTAGCGTCAAACAACGGAGAGCCAGAAGAACCACCTTCGGTAACACTGTGTCCATTAGGCGTTGCCGCCCAAGCTACTTCCCAATGTGATCCTGATGGACTTGATCCAAACCAGTCGTCATCAAAAGGTTGAATCGTATGCGTTGCAATTTTTTTAGCATCGCCAGAAGGATGATGGATACCGGTACCGCCCGTTCCAGTGGTATTGGTTGCATTCCATCCATTGTAATAAACATCGTAAACATCATTGGGGTTCTCGGTTAGCAAGAAAAGCGCGAAGTCTGATGGACCATCATTGGAAACTAAAGTTGCTCCTACCGTAGTTTGGTAAGGTGTACTCACCGCCGTACCGTTATTACAATCTGGTCTTTCAAAATTCCAGTAGAAACACCAAGCGGAAGCATCCGTTGAAGCAGGTGCGTTCAAGCTCCCAATACAATGATCTGCAGTTAAAAAATAAGGGGTACAATCTGCTCGTTCATTATTGATCAAAGAACCGGAGCAAGAAATACTACCATTGACGACAATTCTAGCAACTCCTTTTTTCTCGTCTTGCCAATTATTTCCTTCGGCACAATTTACATCAACTTGACAATTGCCGGAACTTCCAGGGCCAACGTTGTCATTACTTTCCCCCAACGGTCGGTAACCGTGTGCTACGATGTCGATTGCGATGCGACCTTGTTGCAATACCGCTTTCGGTTCATAGTATTCGATCGTGATCATTTCGTCGTGGAGTAAAGCCGTTCCAAAACGACCTGACGGACTATTATTATGACTAGAAAATGCTCCTAGGATTTGTGTCTTATCGGTATTGTATAAGTAGAGTAGACTACCTTTCGGCAAAAAGAAATCGCGATAGGTTAAATTAATGGATAGCGCGTTGGGACAAGCGATTCGTAACCGCCAGATGCGATCTCCGTTGGGTAAAACATCCCAATGTCCTGAGTTTTTTAAGTTGAGATCAACAGGAAAAGGGTTGGCAAATCGCCAAGGCATATGATCTTGATTATTAGCCGCATCTTCCATTTGCAAGGCTGGTAAATCAATGGCTGGCATTGTTTTAATCGGTACGTCGGCTTCTTTTAGTTGAGTATGTTGAAAGCTTTGAGGCGTACCGCCACGATTAATTTGGCTGAAAGCTGCGTGCCAAGTAAGGGTAAGGAATAGACAGGTTAGGAGGAATTGTTTTTTCATGTGAACAAGATTTAGTGAAATAGCACACTTAATTTTGGCGTTAAGTGTAATTCTTTGTTAGGGCATACGATGATTTTATGGAATAACTTCATCGTGTGAGTATTACCATGGATTGTTTAATTTTCAACTTAAATATAGTAAATTAATCGCGGAAGAATCGTGTTACCCCTTCTGTTTTTAAGCAGAAAGATAAATTAACCTTACAAATTTGATTCGGAGGAGGATTTTAGCAAGTGATTCTAAATCTGATGTTAGCAATTGGACTTGCTCACTGAAGTGGTAGTAGCGGTTGTATTAAGATCAACCTTAATACAACCGCTATTATTTACTCTACTTTTTGTACCATTTTCGCTACTGTTTCTCCTTTTTGATTCTTTCCCAATTGGTATTTGACTTCATCTCCTTTTCTAATATCATTAAAATCCCCTTCGATCACATCCGTATAGTGGAAGAATAAATTAGTTGGCTTTCTAGAAATAAAACCAAAACCATTTCTCATGTTAACAATTTTACCTTTATAGGTTTTTGCTGCCTTACGTTTGACGGTTGGCTTCTTCGGTTGTTCAACGGTTTCGAAAAGATTATTGATGAAAGGATCGTTTTTGCGGACTCGATTATCAATTACTTCGTGCATGGCAATGGGGTAACTGACTTCTTCCAGTAACTCTTGCGAAGTACGCGTAATCATCGTCTTCCCCGATTCGGTGGTATATTCAAAATCCCAACTTAGGATCATCACGCGAGTACCCAAGGAGTTGAGTTTACGGATGAGTGAAACGTAGTCTCCGTCAGCAGCAATTAATACAACTACGTCAAACCGTTTATAAATTGAAAGCTCAAAAGCTTCGAGCGCCAACCAAACATCAATGCCTTTCTCTTCTAATTTGCCGTTGCGTTTGCGAACGGGAAGATAGTGCGTAATGACACCTTCTGACATGAGAATGTCATCAAAGATACGATCGGGATATAATTTATTGGTTTGCTTTGCTTCGAGTGCTCTCAAGCGACCTCTGAAATAATGAGCATCGACCACTTGACAAAGATTCTTGTCAATCCCTTCTTCCCGAGCAATCGTTTGTCGGATAAAGCCGTGCAAACCCGCAACGCTTAACCTTGCTCGACGTTCATGCTCGTAGTTATAATAATTACTGACGTGTAGGAAATAATTTCCATCGTAAAATACGCCAATTTTTAAAAGTTTATTTCCGGATACTGGATTCACATTCATATTCATAAGTTGATGACTGATCTCGTTGTAGGAGGAAGCTATCTCAAAACAATGCTCCTTAAATTTTTATCGGTTAGAAAACTAAAACCAGATTTTGCTAACGAGTTTAAGTAAAATGGTTACCGTCGAATTCAAACAGTTGCTAAAAGATGAAATTCTTTTTTAGTGTTGATGACCACCTTCTCCGTGTACATGTCCGTGCTCCAACTCTTCTGCGGTCGCCTCACGAATCTCTTTTATATCCACTTCAAAATTAAGCGTTACGCCCGCTAAAGGATGATTCCCATCTACGATAACTTCGTCCTTCTCAATACCAATTACCGTAACTAAAACTTGTCCTTTATCCGTATTCGCCTGAAATTGCATTCCTGGTTTTACATCTGGCATTCCAGCAAAACGATCCTTTGGAATAGCTTGCATTAACTTATCATTTCGTTGTCCGTAAGCTTGTTCGGGTTCGATTTGTACGCTGACGTGTTCTCCTACAGGTTTTCCCACTAGTGCAGCTTCCAAACCGGGAATCAGTGCACCAATACCGTGGATGTATTTCATGGGAGCACGATCTTTCGAGCTGTCAATAACATTACCATCATTATCAGTTAGGGTGTAGTCGATAGACACTACTTGATTTTTAGTGATAGACATTTTTGATAAAAATATTAGTGGTAAAGCTAAACTGAAACAAGTATTTTTTTGCTAGTAAAAGTTTACCATTTGAAAATGCAAAACGTTGAAGTTGATACAACTTCGTTATTCAAACGTTTTGTCCCCTAGGATAATAATGGATCGCTTTTCACCAACTCATCGAAGTTATGTTGCTTAAGCTCGAAAGGAGTATGAAACGACTTTATTTTATCTGTTGGGTATATATTAAAAATAAACGCAATTTAAGTTAAATTCGTCGGTATGTCTAGCAAATAACTGTTTTATTTGGTGTAGGGAAGTACTAAGACAAAGTTAGATTAGATTCAGTGGTGGCTGGGTTTTGATTGTAGGTTATGCGTCTTTACTGTAAGAACCTGTATTTTTCCTTATAAAAATTCGAATCGCATCAAAAAATGAAGGGAATAAAGTGAAGTTGTTTTAAAATGAAGTTAGCAACCGAAGGTAAAGGCTTGTAAGTCAGGACGAAGCTCTTTTGCATCCCATCCGCAAGCGGTAAATTCTATTCAGAATTTATGCAGCCATAGCTGCGGTGACGAGAAATAAGGGGAAGTACTGGATTGCAATGCTTTACTGTAGTTATTAAAGATCTATTTTAAAACAACTTCAGTCTAATTCCTTAACCGAAGTAGTTTAATAATGCGCAAATATTTTTAGCGTTTTTCAGGCAACTTTTAAGCTTTTACCGTAGTCAAGTAACCAGCTGACTAACTAGTTTTGGGGATTGGATTCGGATTGTTTATGCTATATTGCAACCATAACTGCTTGTCTGCTAAAAATGATTTTTCGAATTGCATTCCAATTTTTTCTAATACTCGATAAGAGGCTGGATTGGCTTGTTGTGCTCTGCCGACAATCTTGGGAAGCAATAATTGATCAAATCCATACGCCAGACAAGCCTTGGCGGCTTCGGTTGCGTAAGCTTTTCCCCAGTACGCACGGAGCAAGCGATAACCAAGGTCCACTTCCTGTGCTGTCCGGGTATATTTTAAACCACAAAAACCGAGATAAGCTTGATCCGTTTTTTTTTTTTTTTTCCAGCGACCAAAACCGTATTGCTCGTAATGGTTGTACTGTGTGATAAATTGCTCGGCAGCGACAAGCGAAGCAAAAGCTTGATCGCCCGTGTAGCGCAAGACGGCCGGATCATTATTCATGCGATAGAATCCTTCCGCATCCATAGCATGAAAAGGGCGCAATAATAAGCGAGGTGTTTCAAATAAAATTTGCAAAAGTAGTCCTGATAATTTTAAGCAAGTGCGAGTAACTTAGCCAACACTTCGTAGTAAAAATAAGCTGCTTCATCGCAAAAATAAGGAATTCCACGCAAATGATATTACCTTAAATTAGCGGAGGAATTGGTCTTTGTTTTTTGGTTTTTAGACTTCCACTATTTAAAAAAGTTAAGCTTGTTTTTCATGAGAAAAATTTTACATTTCCTACTTAAGTTTCTAGTGTTAATGATTTTGCCATTTATCTTTCTGATTCGAGGTGCGATTTTTTTACACGAAGAATATCAAATGGCTCCTTCTCTGGCTATTCTTGGTGGCGCGATCGCCACGATCATTTTACTGATACTTTATTTCAGCTATTTCTATGGAACCCTTACGGGGAAAATTGGTAGTCTGAGTAGTTTTAAGTGGCGTGCTACCTTAGCGTTGTTTGTCGTTGTTGCTTATTGTGGCAATGGCTTGCTTTCTTTATCGGAAGTTCACGCAAAGACGGATACGGTTAAAAAAGAATTCACCAGTCTGCACCCCATTCTGCGTTTGAGCATCAGTACAATTTTATTAATTGACAAAGACTTTATGTTGACGGATGCAAGTAGGCTGCCCGAAGATTACAAAAAAATGGGCTTGAAAAGTAAAAAGCATTCGCTACATTATCGTCAGAAAAACGGCTATGTTCATGCTTTTGATGTGCGGACAAAAGGCAAATCTAACCTTAGAAATTTTCTCCTTACTTGGTATTTTAAATTGATGGGCATGAATACTCTACGACATACGGGAACGGGCGATCATTTACACATTTCCCTCAAAAGTTTTGATCGACCTCATGCGATTTAGTAAAACAACTTCACGATCAATCAGGATACTTTTTTCAACGATAAATATTTTTTTATTGTCGCGATGATGAATGTAGACTAGATGATCACTCGATGCCATGTTTACAAGATATTTGGGGCTGCTGAACTCTAGTACCCAAGGTACCGCCAATTAATATTTTTCCTCGGTGCCATCGTTTTATTCTTTTCAAAGCCTTTCCTAAACCAGCCTTTTCTGCGTCTAAACCTCCTTTGTTTTTTTTAAACAACTTATTTAAAAAAAAAACAAACAGATTGTCCCCTTTCTCTTTCACCAATCCTTTTATGGTTAAATATATCTTTTTTTAATGATGTAGCTTAGAAATAGATCTTAATCCCTACACCTGCCGGCAGGTTTGATTGCTAACATCATTTAAAAAAAAATCAATGTAAAACAATTTGGAAGGGTCTGTTCCGATTGTGCAATTGCTATTATTTAATAACTTTTATAGAGAAAATTTCTCAAACGGTTGAGCTACCGATTAGCTTTAATTTAAACTAAGACAAAATTATGGAAAAATTTAGAAATTCAGGAATTATGCGATTAATCTGTTTATTAATGGCAGTAGCTATCTTTGGTATTAGTTGTGATCCCAATGGAAGTTTAGCTAATGATTACCGAATGGATAAGGAGATTGACGAACAGGTGAAAAGAATGGAGACCAAATACTCGAAAGACGAATGTAATAAAGCAAGAAAAATGCTTACTAAAGCTAAAGCTTATGTACTAGCCAACAATAATGGTGGTGCTATGGTAAGTCGAGAAGGCTTACTAAATTATATGATAGACAAGTCGATTGAAGATGGTACGCTTCCTCAAATCTCTGAAGATGAGCGAAAAGAGGTCGTAAAACGATTTGTGAAAGATGCTTATTTCTTGAATGATGAATCCCTAGATCCGGTTTATGAGAAAATGCGCTTGGAAAATAGAATTACAAAAGACGAGCGAAATTTCTTAATTAATTTTGAAGATCAATTGGTCGGAGCAATTGATGAAGCAGAAGTAGTACAAATCTTTAACGTAGTTAGAAATCAATTACCCTCAACTACTAGTCTTACTTCAGAGTTTAAAAATGCATTAAACCTTGGAATGGATCAGGCGGAATTAGCGATTTGTGCCGCTGGAAGAGACACTAAAGCTGAATTAGATAAAAGTACTAACGATCGATGTCAGATTGAGGTATGTATTACAGAATACAAATGGGTCTTTGCTATCATTAGTGTTGTTATTGCGGTAGTATCTATTGTCCTAGCGATTTTTACACTTGGATTTTCCTTATTATTGACAGTTGTAACTTTTGCCGCTTGGGTACTTGTGCCGGTAATTACTTGTCTATTTGTCGATTGTCCTGAACCTGATTGCCCAGATGGACAATCCTTAACTTGCTTAGCTGGTTTTACCTTAAACGCAGATAAACTCTGCTTTGCATCAGGATTCTCTTTCGTAGGAGACGGAATATTCTCAGATCCAACGAGTGGAACAGATTGCCCTCCAGGTACTTTTTATACAGGAGCTATGTTGGGTTGTGCACACGGTACAATCGGTAGCCAAGCGGGAGGACTTTTTGCGGACTTAGTAGATGGAGAAGATTATTGGGCAGATGGAGATGGTGCTTATCACCGTCCCGTATGTAATTAACTAGTACACTTTTTTAAAGAAGAAGTTCTATTATAAAACGGCTTCGAAAAGAACTTGGGTAGTTTATACCTGAGTTCTTTTTTTTATTTTAAAGAAGCATTTCAACGGCTTTAAGTAAGCGCGCAAACTTATTTTACCAATAAACTCAAAAGATGAAGCCAGTTAATCAGTGAATTAATTTGTCTTGGTACTTACTTAAAACAACTTCTTACTATTATAATTAGAATTATGAATAAATATCAATGGGGAATAGTGCTCACCATCATCTTATTCAGCACCAAGGTTCATGGCCAAACATCTTCTGTAGAACTAAATGTTCTAACGGTAGGGCTAGGCTTTTCAAATATCAAAGGACATAGTATCCTAAAAGATCGGTATGAAAAAATAAACACATTTTCTTTAGGCTTTTCTGTACAATATAATTTTCCCGCTCGAATGGCTATCGAAACGGGGATTTTTTTAGATCAGCGAGGAGGTGATTTTATTGCTATGGAAAGAGAAATCAAACAAAATCCTATTCGCTTGGGAGATACAATTAATCGGTTGTATCAAAATCGGTTTTTATATTTCAATATACCGATCGTTTTTAAAGTTAATATTTATAGAAAAAAAACATTTTCGCTTTATGGGAACATTGGTGGATATTATGCCTATTTGATTAAGCAACTCTGGAAGGAAGAACGCTTTGATGTTTTTACTACCGTAGAACCTCAAACTAGGCAGTTTGATTATCGCACCGCTGACTTTGGTTGGTTAATTGGTTTAGAGGCAGTGATACCTTGCTCTAAGATTACCAGTTTAAAAATACTTGTAAACTATTCTAGAGGGACGCGTAATTTTATCGCAAAAGAAGAATTGATTAATGCATACCATGAAAAAACATCTATAAATATCGGTTTTAGTTTTAAACTACAAAGACCATAATGATTATCTAACAAATCCTACCTAGTCGAGTTTTAGTGGTCAAAATGTTTGCTAATAATAGAAAATAGAGCAATGCTTGTAGCGCAAGCAACATTCATAGAGGTATTCACTCCATACATTGGAATGTGGATTGTGGTGTCCGCTAAGGCTAACAATTCGTCAGAAACGCCATACTGTTCCGAACCAGCGATTAATAAAATTTTTTTCTGTGGAGCCAGTTGAGTATAAGGAATACTTTTATTCGTTCGATCAAGAGCAACGAGATGGTGACTTTGTTGGAGCTTTTTGACTGACTCTAGGGTGTTCAATGTTTCGTGTGGAATGTATTGCAAGGTAGATCGAGCAATACGATTCAGTTTTTTTTCATTGAGGTCAAAAGAGGTAGGGTAGAAGTAAATTTTTTCAATACGCGCTGCATCCCCCAATCGAAAAAGCATACCGATATTTTGCAAGTCGTGAATTCCGTCTAGCAATAAACTAATGGGATGCCGATTCGCTTCGATGAAGGCAAGGTATTTTTTGAAATCTTTTCGCTCGTCAGAAAATTCAAGTTGACGGTTAGGCTCCATTAGTCAATTATTTGGTGTTGAATATTTTTTGCCTTTGCAAAGCGTTGCAAAAGTTCGCTTGTTAATGCAATCAATTCTTCAAAATCATCCGTTGCACCAAAATGGAAGAAAACCATTAAGAAGTTTTGGGTGTCGTTCGTTACCATCGTTCGCTCGGAATCACTCGTTGGGTTTCCAAAGGCACCAAGTTCGTCCCGACAAACGGGCAAGTTTTCAATGTTGAGCGCACCTCGACCAATCGCTGCGTAGGCTTCCGCTTTTTGACCGTGACCCAAGCAAATACTACCTTGGATTTGATCCGCATCGTAGCCACCGATAGAATAACCTGTTTTGATGGAAATCAAATTGAGGATATCGACCACGTTACAAACTTTGTAGAGTCCCTTACCATTTACTACGCGTCGGAGCAGTGCTTCTGCGGAAAGACGATATCGGCTCGGTTCTTTTCCTAATGCTTTATAACCCAACCGTGCGCTTTGAATACTGGGACGCTTGGCAAGGTCCGCTTGTTGGTACTGCGAACGCAGCGTTTCACAAGTCTGGTCGATTGTTTGCCAAAGCGCAGTATGCTCTTTTACCACTTCCACTTCCGCTTGGAGGCACAACAAACTTAAATCAGGACAAATTGCTTTGACCTTAGGGTCAATCTGGATGATTGGCATCATAGGTATTCTAATAGTTAAAAAAAGATCTCGGCTCGGTTCCGTTTGATTCGGCTCGTGCTACGAAGTTAAAAATCAAAGTTAGAAAATGCGATTTTTTTGCAAAAATCTTCTAGAGAAGAGACAGCTTACGGTTTATAAAGGGAAGTTATTTAAAATTCCAAAAATGTTTACAAATTGATCTTTTTGTCTAACTTTTTAGCTTTTTTATCCTCCGTAGTGGGCTACAAACTCCCAAAAGAGCTTCAACCTGTCTGCCGACAGCTGCAAGTTTGAACAAAAAGCGCTGTTTCTCAATTGCTTTTAGAATTATTAAACAATTAAGTGCTAAGACAAAATTTTTTTACCATTAAGTTGTGTTAGATTTTGAGTAGTATTGAGGCTCGAAAACCTTCCTAAGCCTTTGCTTAGGAAGGCTTTGAGTAACGAAGAGACTGCTCAAAAGATGATGCCAGTTAATAAGTGAATTTAATGCTGCGAACTACTTAAGTAGTTCTCGGAAATTGAGTTTACAATAAGTTGAAAAGAATTTTGAGCTTAAACGAGGCGAAAAACACAGACAATGCCAGAGCATTGGCGAGGCTTTTTAACGAAGTAGAAGCTTAAAAGGCTTTCAA